>NZ_JAGQTN010000311.1 GCF_020438995.1 Gordonia sp. (in: high G+C Gram-positive bacteria) | reverse complement strand
TGACCACACGTCCGACGCCCGCGACGATCGCCGCGTGGTTGTGGTCGCCGACGCTGCTGGTGGGGCAGATGTCGACGCGGTAGGACGGCTCACCGACGATCTCCACCCGGTACGAGCCACCGTCCTGCGCGGGCCGCGCCCAGTCGGGCCGCAGGTCGTCGCGCAGGCGGGTGATGTGCTCGATGACGATCGCCGGCTGCCCGTTCACCATGCCGGTGATCTCGAACCGCACCGCCGCGCGCGTGCCCTTCTCGATGGTTCCGGCGGCGATATCGAAAGTCTCCGGGGCGGGCTCGCTTTCGTGATGCTCACGCACCTCATCGATGGTGACGCCGAAGCCCGCGGCCAGGATCGCCAGGGTGGTGCCCCATGCCATGCCCAGGATGCCGGGCAGGAACAGCATCGGTGTCTGGTCCATCGGCAGCCCGAAACCCATCACGTCGAACATGACGGTGGAACCGTCGTAGGTGGCGTAGTCGGCGATCTCCATGCACCGCACCTGCTGCACGTTCTGGCAAGTGCCGGCGAACGCGAACGGGATCAGGTCGTTGGCGAAACCCGGGTCGACGCCGGAGATGAAGATCGACGCCCCGCCCTCGCGGGCCGATCCTTCGATCTTGTCGATCGCCTTCGGCGGCATCACACCCCACGGATACTGCAGGCCGCCCGGCGCGGTGCCGACCACGTTGATGCCGGCGTCGAGGAAGCGGCGGCAGTCGTTGAACGCCTCGATCGGGCGGGTGTCGCCCATCGCTGTATAGACCACGCAGTCGGGGCGGGCTGCGACCACGTGGTCGAGGCCGAGGGCGGCGATGATGCCGGTATCAGGGCCGGCGGTTCCGGTCAGTTCGGCCGCGTCCTTGCCGGCCTTTTCCGGGGTCGAAACGCTGACCGCGACCAACTCGAACCTGCTGTCGTCGATGAGCTGACGCAGGGCGAGCCTGCCCGCGTTTCCGGTGCCGACGATCCCGACGCGAATGGCCATGGTGTGTGTTGCCTCCCACTGATGTGTGTGCAGGTCCGGGACGTTTCCGCAGGTAGATGAACAATTGTCCGGACTGGTGTCCATATCAGTAGATCACGCGGCGCCGAAGATGGCTAGAACTTGTTCTAATTTCGGCATTCAGGCGGTACTGTTGCTCGCCATGGGACGAGTAGAGAACAAAGTTGCGATCATCACCGGCGGCGCCCGGGGCATGGGTGCGGCCCATGCGCGGGCCCTCGTGGCCGAAGGCGCGAAGGTCGTGATCGGCGACATCCTCGACGACGAGGGCAAGGCATTGGCCGCAGAGATCGGCGATTCGGCGCGGTACGTACACCTGGACGTGACCTCGCTGGAGGACTGGGAGGCGGCCGTCGCCACCACCATCGCCGAATTCGGCACCGTCAACGTGCTGGTGAACAACGCGGGCATCGTCAACGGTGCCGCCATCCAGAACTTCAAGGTGGAGAAGTGGCGGCAGATCATCGACGTCAACCTCACCGGCACCTTCCTCGGTATCCGGAGCGTCGCGCAGCCGATGATCGACGGCGGTGGCGGCTCCATCATCAACGTGTCGTCTGTCGAGGGTCTGCGCGGCAGTCCGTGGGCGCATGGCTACGTGGCGTCCAAGTGGGGTGTGCGCGGCTTGGCCAAATCGGCCGCCCTCGAACTGGCACCGCACAATGTGCGCGTCAACTCCATCCACCCGGGCCTGATCAAAACCCCGATGACGGAAGGGATTCCGGAGGGCATGGTCAAGGTGCCGATGGGCCGGTCCGCCGAGTCGAGTGAGGTTGCGACGTTCGTGGTGTTCCTGGCCAGCGATGAATCGTCGTACTCCACCGGTTCGGAGTTCGTGATGGACGGCGGACTGTCGGCCGACGTGCCGCACGCCTGAGTAGTGTCGGCGGGCTGGTCAATGGAACAAGAACGACGAAATGTTTCCAAACGGCTGATACCTCGCTAGGCTACCCCCGACAGAACGCCTCGCGGCGATGATTGGGGAGTGGGCATGGTTTCACTGGGTGGTTTGAAAGAGTCGGTGACCGACGTCGTCGGGCTGGTGCGGGTGCTGCGTGGCCACGGGCTCGTGGAGTTCAGCAGACCGCACCGGGTGGCGCTCGCGGCCAAGCGGGGAGAACGGCTCGGACCGATGGCCGCGCTGGCCGTCAACGGTGGTGAGAAGTTTGCCGATGATCCGGTGGTTACCGACGAACATGGCACCATCACCTACGGCGACTTCGACAAGCAATCCAACAGTTTGGCAAATGCCTTGCTGGCCAAGGGGATTGAGCGCGGGTCGGTGATCGGGGTGATCGCCCGCGACCACCGGGGCCTGCTCATCACGATGGCAGCGGCCGGCAAGGCCGGGCTGCGGCTGGTGATGATGAACACCGGCTTCGGCGCGACCCAGTTCGTGGAGGTCGCCGAACGCGAAAAGCTCAGCGCCATCCTCTACGACGAGGAGTTTGCAACCCTCGCCGACGCGTTGCCCGAGCATCTGCCGCGCGTCCTCACCTGGGTCGACGGCGACGCCCCGGAAGGTGTGCTCACTCTCGATGCGATCGCGGCGACCGGTGACACCACCGCACCGGCCGAACCCGATGCCGCCGCCGGGTTGGTGATCCTGACCAGCGGTACCACCGGGCTGCCGAAGGGGGCCACCCGCGGTGCGATGTCGCCGTTCGCCAGCGTACTGCTGCTCGACCGGATTCCGTTCCCCCGCAAGGGAACATCGATGATCGTCTCGCCGCTGTTCCACGCCACCGGATTCGCCACCAGTGGCGTGAACCTGGCGCTGGGCAATCGGCTGGTGCTGCGCCGTCGCTTCGACGCCGAGCAGACCGTCGCCACGATGGCCGCCGAGAAGGTCGAGATGCTGGTGGCGGTGCCGACGATGCTGCACCGTATGGTCGCGCTCGGACCCGAGGTGCTCGGCAAGTACGACCTTTCGGCGCTCAAGGTGATCGTCATCGCCGGGTCAGCGTTGTCGCCGGCGGTGTCGGAGGCGATCCAAGACGCGTTCGGTGACGTGCTGTACAACCTGTACGGCTCCACCGAGGTGGCGATCGCGTCCATCGCACAGCCTCACGAACTGCGTCAGGCGCCCGGAACCGTTGGGCGCGCACCGATTTCCAGCCGCCTGCGGCTCTACGACGCCGACGATAACCAGATCACCGCGCCCAACGTCCGCGGGCGGTTGTTCGTCAAGAACGGCGTCCCGTTCGAGGGCTACACCGACGGCCGCAACAAGGCGATCATCGACGGCTACATGTCCACCGGCGACATGGCCCGCTTCGACGCCGACGGGCTGATGTTCATCGAGGGCCGCGACGACGACATGATCGTCTCCGGCGGCGAGAACGTATACCCACTCGAAGTGGAGAACCTGCTCGCCGAACACTCGGCCGTCGACGACGTCGCGGTCATCGGGGTGCCCGACGACGAATTCGGAACCCGGTTGCGGGCCTTCATCGTTCGCGCCGAGGGTGCCGATCCCACACCCGAGGACATCAAGGCGCACGTCAAGACGCACCTCGCCCGCTACAAGGTGCCCCGCGATGTGGTGTTTGTCGACGAACTGCCCCGCAATCCCACCGGCAAACTGGT
>NZ_JAGQTN010000310.1 GCF_020438995.1 Gordonia sp. (in: high G+C Gram-positive bacteria) | reverse complement strand
GGGGTCTTCATGTAGAACGACAGCATCTTGTCGTTGACGTGGCGGCCGAGGGTCGCCGACATCGGCACCTTCTTGCGCAGCGCGCGGTCGAGAGCGAGGCCGACGTCGTCGGAGTTCTCCACCTCCACCATCAGGTGCACGATGCCGGTGGGGTTGGGCAGCGGCAGGAAGGCCAGCGAATGGTGGCGCGGGTTGCAGCCGAGGAACCGAAGCCAGATGGAGCTGCCCGGTTCGCGGCCGGCAAGCTCACCCGGCAGGCGCATCGAATCACGCAGGCGGAAACCGAGGACGTCGCGGTAGAACTCGAGCGTCGCCTTGTCGTCGGGGCAGGTCAGGACCACGTGGCCGAGACCCTGCTCCCCGGTGACGAACCGGTGGCCGTACGGGCTGACGATCCGCCGGTGCTGCAGAGCTACACCGTGGAACACCTCCTGGGTGTTGCCGGCGGGGTCGTCGAAGACGATCATCTCGACCACGCAGCGGTCGGCGAGTTCCTCGTCCTTACCCTCCCGGAAGATCACTCCCGCGGCCGACAGCCGGTCCCGGACATCTTGCAGCGCTGCGGCATTGGCGCATTCCCAGCCTGCGCTGCCGAGGTGGTCGCGGTCGGACGGGGTGATCACCAGGCGCGCGGGGAAGTCGTCCATCCGCAGATAGAGGTTGTCGGGATTGGTTCCCTTGCCCTCGACCATGCCGAGGACCTTCAGGCCGTAGTCGCGCCAGGCGGTGATGTCGGTGGCCTCGATACGCATGTACCCCAGTGACCGGATCGGGCTGTCTTCGGTCATTTCGTTTCTCCTGCTTGTGGTTTCGGTTCTGGTGGCGAAGTCATGCGGTCGGGTCGCCGGACCCTTCGTGACGTCGGCTCGCAAGCTCGCCGACCCTCAGGGATCAAGATGTCGGCCGGTATACAAACTCGCCGACCCTCAGGGATCAAGATGGCGGGCGGTATACAAACTCGCCGACTCTCAGGGAGGAAGATGTGGGCCGGTATACAAACTTGCCAACTCCTGAGGGATCAAGATGGCGGCCGGATTACCAACTTGCCAACCCCGGCGTTCAAGATGTCGGCACGCCCTCGGGGACCAAGACGATGACCGGCTTGCCTGGCGGTCAGACCATGGAGTCGCCGATGGGGATGCCGAACTCGCCGTTGCCGAAGGCGGTGTAGGCGCGTTCGGGATCGTTGGCGGCGTGGACGCGGCCGCCGTGGGCGTCGCGCCAGAACCGCTGGATCGGCGAGTCGAGGTTGAGCGCTCCTCCGCCGGAGTTCTCGAACAGCAGGTCGATGGACGCGATGGCGCGGGCGGTGGCGCGCACCTGATCGCGGCGGGCGGCCAGGCGCAGTTCCATCGGGATCTCCTCGCCGGCGAGGATCAGGTCGTATTCGGACTGCAGGTTGCCCGAGAGCTGGCGCCAGGCGGCGTCGATGTCGCTGGCGGCAGCGGCGATGCGGACCTTGGCGAACGGATCGTCCTTGCTCTTCTCGCCGGCATACGCGGCACGCACCCGCTTGCCCTGATGCTCGACGTGTGCGGTATAGGCGCCGTACGCCATTCCGACGATCGGGGTGGAGATGGTACTGGGATGGATTGTGCCCCAGGGCATCTTGTAGACGGGTGCGGTGTTGCGCTCAAGGCCGGGGCTCTCGTAGTTGGCCATCGTCCGCATGCTCAGCACGCGGTGACGGGGGACGAACACGTCCTTGACCTCAAGGGTGTTGGAGCCGGTCCCTTTCAGGCCCACCACGTGCCAGACGTCCTTGATGGTGTAGTCCGAGCGCGGGATGAGGTAGCTGACGAAATCGACGGGACGGCCGTTCTTGAACACCGGGCCACCGACGAATGCCCAGTCGGCGATCTCGCAACCCGAGGAGAACGCCCAATTGCCGTTGACCTTGTAGCCGCCCTCGACGACCTCGCCCATGCCCATCGGCGCGTACGAGGAGGAGATGCGGACCGTCGGGTCGGCGCCCCAGACGTCTTCCTGGGCCTGCTGGTCGAACAGTCCGAGATGCCAGTTGTGGATGCCGATGATGCCGGCGACCCAACCGGTGGATCCGCAGGCGGTCGCGATCCGGCGCACCGCCTCGTAGAAACTGACCGGGTCGACCTGGTATCCGCCCCACTGCTCGGGCTGCATCAGCTTGAAGAAGCCGGCTTCGTCCAGATCGCGCACCGTCTCCTCGGGGATGCGGCGCAGCTCCTCGGTCCGCGACGCACGCTGTTCGATCTCCGGGAGCAACGCGCTGATGTTGTCCAGAACGCGCTGCGCATCGGCGCCGCGAGTCCTGCTGTCTACCTGTGAACGGCCTGCTGACATCTGCCTGCTCCTTCGTTGTGTTCGGCTACGGGGCGATTCGTCGGACGTCCCCGGCCCTGAACCACGGTTGATCGTTTCCCAGATTAGAACACGTTCTATTTCTTGTCGAGCACCAGCCCCCAGTGCCCCCTGCCAGGACCAATTGCCCAAAGTCAGCATGCCGTCTGCCGCAAATCTGCAACGTGTTCTAGTATGGCGGTCAGAGTACGGACCGTCACCGAATCAGGATGGAGACCCCGACGATGTCTGGAATACAGACCTCCGCCGCCGCCGGCCCCCAGCGCGACTACCGGGAGATCGACACCGGAACACCCCCGACCCGCTTCGCCCGCGGCTGGCACTGCCTCGGACTGATCGAGGAGTTCACCGACGGCAAGCCGCACTCGGTCGAGGTCTTCGGGACCAAGCTCGTCGTGTGGGCCGGAGACGACGGACAGATCAACGTCCTGGACGCCTACTGCCGGCATATGGGCGGAGATCTGTCGCAGGGCCAGATCCGTGACGGCAACGTCGCGTGCCCGTTCCACGGCTGGAAATGGAAGGGCAACGGCCGCTGCGCGGGCGTGCCGTATGCCAAGCGCAGTCCCAAGCTCGCCAAGACCCGCACCTGGCAGACGATGGTCCGCAACGGTCAGGTGTTCGTCTACAACGACCCCGAGGGCAACCCGGCGCCCGAGGAAGTCATCATCCCCGAACTGGCCGAGGTCGGTTCGGACAAATGGACCGGGTGGACGTGGAACCGCATGGTGATCGAGGGCTCCAACTGCCGCGAGATCATCGACAACGTCGTCGACATGGCGCACTTCTTCTATGTGCACTACGCCCTGCCCGACTATTTCAAGAATGTCTTCGAGGGTGAGACCGCGGCGCAGTACATGCGCTCGCACGGTCGTCCCGATGTCGACCTGGGCGGCGTCGCGTACGTCGACAGCAAGCTGGAGTCGATTGCCGCGTACTACGGACCGTCGTACATGTTGAACCCGATGGTGCAGTACTACGGCGGTTTCGCCATCGAGACCATTCTGACCAACTGCCACTACCCCATCGACTCGAACTCGTTCGTGCTGATGTTCGGCGTCATGGCCAAGATCCCTGAGGGCCTGACAGCTGCTCAGGCGGAGAAGATGGTCCAGAAGATCACCAAGGGTATCGAGATGGGCTTCCTCCAGGACGTCGAGATCTGGAAGAACAAGACCCGCATCGAGAATCCGCTCCTGGTGGAGGAGGACGGGCCGGTGTATCAGTTGCGCCGCTGGTACGACCAGTTCTACGTCGACAAAGCCGATGTCACCGACGATATGACGCAGCGTTTCGAGTACGAGATCGACACCACCAAGGCCGTCGAGAACTGGAATATCGAAGTGCAGGAGAATCTGCGGCGCAAGCAGGAGGAAGCCGCGCAGCGCGAGGCCGAAGAGGTCGGCGCCGGAAGCACATCGAGTTAGGCCGGGGACGACGAGAGGCACCGCCATGACCCGCACCATCGGTTCGGCCGATACGCCCTCGCCCAGTGCGCCATCCCCCAGTGC
>NZ_JAGQTN010000309.1 GCF_020438995.1 Gordonia sp. (in: high G+C Gram-positive bacteria) | reverse complement strand
GCGAGATCCTTTTCCATCCAGTAGCGGTCGTCGAACCGGGCGGCGAGCTCGGCCACGGACTTGCGGATCAGTTCCTGGTCGTCGGACAGCGCAAAACTCATACCCTCGGTCATGCGGGCCTCTCAGCGAACGGGCAGATCGGTTGTCTGCTGCGCGCCGGAGCTGCCGCCGGCGAGCCGCTCGGACAGCGCACCCAGGTCGAAGGCCTGCCGGGCCAGCCAGAACCGCAGAAAGCCGGTGAGCGAAAACCGCAGGAACACAACCGAACCCACAACGGCAACGGCGATTCCGGTGAGCGCGAGGATGATCGCGTCGCGTTGCACCAGTGGGTCGGAGGTGTTGTGCGAGAGGAAATAGGCGATGATCGGCAGCGCGACGCCGGCCACCATGGCGGCAATACCGAGCCGGATCCACAGTTGTGACCGTTTGGCGGCCGGATCGGCGACGGTCAGCGCGTCGAGGTCCCTGGCGAACCGCTGGGCACGGTCGGCCGCCTGGGCGGGTGCGGCTGCCGCGGCGCGCTGGACGTCGGGCTGGGTGTGACTCATGTCGAGCTCCCTAGATAGAGGTTGGCGAGTTCATCGGTGAGGGCGCGGCCGGGTGGTCCGTCGTAGACCACCTTCCCCCGCACCAGGACGGCCGCGCGATCGGCCATGTCCAGTACCGCGGTGGCGAACTGTTCCACCACGAGGACGGCGACGCCCGTCCGGGCGAGTTCGGCCACCTGGCCGTACAACTGCTCGACGATGAGCGGGGCCAGGCCCATCGACAGTTCGTCGAGCAGTAGCACCGCGGGATCGCAGGCCAGGCCGCGGCTCAGGGCGAGCATCTGCTGTTCGCCGCCGGACATCGTGCCGGCGGTCTGCTTGGCGCGCTGGGCCAGGATCGGAAACCGCTGGTAGGCATCGGTTTCGATTTCTTCCCGGGACTTGCCGGTGAAGGTCATCATCCAGAGGTTCTCGCGCACTGTGAGATTGGGGAAGATGCCGCGGCCCTCGGGGATCAGGCAGACCCCCGCACGCGCGGCGTCCCGGGCGCTGATGCCGGTCACGTCCTTGCCCGCGTAGCGCAACCGGCCCGAGGAGGCCGGGTGTACCCCGGAGGCGACCTTCTGTGTGGTGGACTTGCCGGCGCCGTTCGGACCGAGCAGGGCGACGACCTCGCCGGCCCGCACCGACAGGCTGACCCCGTGGACCGCGGTGATGCCGCCGTATCCGGCGCGGACGTCCTGCAATTCCAGGATCGGCGGGTTCTGCGTGCTCATGTGGCCACCCCCAGATACGCCTCGAGCACGGCCGAGTGGTTGCGCACGTGTTCAGGGGTCCCGGAGGTGATGATCGACCCGAGATCGAGCACATGCACCTGATCGCACACGTCCATCACCAGTTCCATGTCGTGTTCGACGAGCAGAACCGCCACACCGCCGGCCACGACACCGCGAAGTACGTCGGCAAAGCGGGCGGTCTCCTCCGGATCCTGACCGGCCGCCGGTTCGTCGAGCAGGATGATGCGTGGCTCGGTGGTGAGCGCACGAGCCACCTCCACCTGCCGCCCGACGCCGGTGGGCAGCGAGTCCGCGATCCGGTCCGCGTACTGCCCCAGCGCGACCCGGTCGAGGATATCGTCGACGATCCGCGCGGCGGCCGCACCCCGGTGCCGCATCTCCGCGGCCACCAGCAGGTTGTCGCGCACGCTGAGCCTGCCGAACAGTTCCAGGCCCTGGAAGGTGCGGGCCATACCGAGCCGGGCTCGTTGGGCCGGGCCGAGCTTGGTGATGTCGTTGCCGTCGAGGGTCACCGAGCCCGACCCCGGTCTGCGCAGTCCGCAGATCACGTCGAACAGCGTGCTCTTGCCCGCCCCGTTGGGGCCGATCAGCCCGGTGATGTGGCCGGCGTCGGCATGCAGGGCGACGTCGCTGACCGCCTTGTGCGCGCCGAAGGTGACATTGACGTTCTCAACTTCGAGCAGCGATGGCACGATCGAGCGCCTCCTCGTCTTCCGGTGCCCAGTCCCTGGCGATTCCCCACCATTCGACCGGCATATCCGAATCAGGTTCGCCCGCTTGAACATCGGACGATTCTTGTTGCACAGCAGCGGGATTCGACCGGCGCAGGCGCCAGTTGGCCACCACCGGCACCAACACGGCGGCGAGTACGAGCAGCAGCACCAACACGTAGCCGTTGACCACATCGGTCAGGCGCAGCACCCAGGCGATCAGGGTCCACACCACCAGCCCACCCATGACGACGTCGTCGTCGAACGCGCTGTTCCAGCGTTTGCGCAGCTCGGCGATACCACCCTCCTGGACGGCCTTGGCGCCGAAGGCCACAGCACCGATCGCGGGCAGTGCCTGCGACATCTCCTTGATCGCCGGCCACAGCGCACCGATCGCATGCAACGGGCCGGACAGGCCGGCGCCGACGAACAGGCCCGCACCCACCGAGCCGAGCCCGGCCAGGACGACGACCAGGAAGATCGGCAGTCCCGAGATGAAGTTGAACTGGTCGGGGGTGGCCGACTGTAGGGACATTCCGTACAGGCCACCGCCGACACCGGCGATGGCCGAACTCAATCCGAAGACGAGCAGTTTGCCGGCCAACAGGTTTCCGCCGAGCGTCGCAAAGGCCGCCTCGCTGTCGCGAAGCGCGATCAATCGCCGGCCCAGGCGTCCGCGCCGCAGCAACGCCACTCCGACCGTCATCAGCGCCAGCACCACCGCACCGAAAACGGTCACCCGCTCCGGCGTGTCGACGGCGAACCCGAACAGCGACGGTCCCGGCACCTCGATCGAGCCCTGATCGAACAACGAGATCCGCAATCCGGCGATCTCGAACGACGGCAGGGTGAAGATCCACCGGTCGAAGATCACGGCGATCGCCGCGGTGCCCAGTGCCAGATACACGCCCGAAAGCCGCAGCGCCGGAATTGCTATCACCGCTCCGACCACCCCGGCCACGATCGCGGCCACGATGATCGCCCACCATTGACCGTCGTCGCCGAAGCGGGCGCACACGATGGCCCCGATCGCGGCGAGAGAGATCTGGCACAGCGAGATCTGCCCTGCGAACCCGGCCAGTGGCACGTACGACAGCGCGATCACACCGACCGCGAAGATCTGCCCGTAGCTCAGGATGTCACTGTCGCTGAGCACCGTCGCCAGGATGACGCCGAACAGCACGATCACCGCGGCCAGGAACCAGGTGCCACGCATCGTCGGCAACGGTACCGGGCTCAGCTGCCGGTCGCGGCCGCGCAGCCGTCCGTGCGGGAACAGCAGCAGCGCCAGCAGCAACAGGATCGCGGGTGCGGCCAGCCGCAGGCCCGGCAGGTAGTCGTTCTGCGGCAGGTAGCCGGCCAGGTAGCTCTCCATGCAGCCGACGACGATCGCACCGAGGAACGTCAGCGGCAGGCTCTTGAGCCGACCGAAAATGGCTGCGGCGTAAGCGCTCACGATCAGCAATGACAACGACGGCGCGTCGAGCGCGACGGCCGGGGCGATGAGGATGCCGCCGACCGCGGCCAGTTCGATGCCCAGGATCCAGGCGATCCGGTTGGCCCGCAACGGATCGGCACCGGTCAGGCCCACCAGCGACCGGTCATCGACGGTGGCCCGCATCTCGGCGCCGGTCCTGGTCTGCAGCAACAGGATCCGCAAGCCCACGGCCACCACGACGGCCACCACCATCGTCAGCGCCTGATGCCAGGTGACGGTGGCGCCGAAGATGTGGAACGGATCCCGATCGGCGAAGAACGGCGTCAGCGAACGCGCTTCGGTGGGATTCCAGATCCACCGCGCCATCGCCATCAGGCCGCTGAGCAACGCGACCGTCATCACGAGCTTCTCCGCCTCGCCGAGCGCCTGCGCGGGCCGCATCGCCAATTCGATGGCCAGCCCGAACAGCGGCGCCCCGATGCCCAGGATCACCAGCAGCGACAGCCATACCGGCCAGCCCCAGCCCACCGACAGCTGCCAGTACATGAACGCCGAGAACATGCCGGCGGCACCGTGGGCGAAGTTGAAGACGCCGGTGGTGGTGTAGGTGACGACGAGCCCGCCGCTGATGACCGCGTAGATCGCGGCGGTGCTCAGCCCGACGACACCATAGGCGAGAAACTGATCCATCTACTTGACGTCACTCATGCTCTTGCCCACATCGGCGAGAGTCAGACCCTTGCCGTAGCGGCTCTTGTCTGCCATCGGCTTGGGATCGATATCGCAGCGGTAGGCGCCCTGGTCCGGCTTGAAGTCGGCCGCTTCCCAGCCCTTCGACGTGACTTTCATGATGTTGAAGCATCCCGAAGGCGCCTCACCCGGCTTCAGATTCTGTGCAGTCTGCAGCCCACCCGCGGTCCATGCACTCTCCTTGGCGATCGTCTCGTACAGGCAGGTCCGGGTCAGCTTGTCACCACAGCTCGTGGCGGCCTTCGCGAATACGAGCCACGACGAGAACGCGCGGACCGCCGGACCGGAGATGTCGGCACCGGGAGCGTACTTCTTGTACAGCGCCTTGAGCTGCGCCATCGCCGGCTCGGTGCTCTCCAGCGGCAGGATGCCGCTGAGGTCGACCAGGTTGTTCTGGTAGTCGGCCGACTTGCCGAGGAGTTCGGGGAAGGACGCGCCGTAGGAGTTGTTGTTGGCGTCGATCCAGTCGAGCTTGTAGTTCATGCCGGTCAGCACGGCCTCCAGCTTGGCCAGCTGCGCGTACTGGCCGTAGAAGATCAGGCCCTTGACGCCCTTGTCCTTGATGCCCTGCGCGTACGGGGTCCAGTCCGCGACGCCGCTGGCCGGGTAGAGATTGTTGTAGACGAACTTGCCGCCCGCGGCCTCGGTGGATTCGAGCTGCATGTCGCCGAGCACCTTGGTCACCGGCGAGTCACCGTTGATGATGCCCACCTTCTGCGCCGAGTCCGGGTACGCCTCGGTGACCAGCCACTTCCGGTACTGGTAGTACGGCATGTATCCGAAGGTCTGCGCCGGCGCGGGCTGGATCTGCAGGTCCGAGGCGAGAGCGGGCACCTGCGAGGTCTGCGCCGGGAAGCTCGGCAGTAGACAGGTCAGCCTTTCCTTGACGCCGAGCCCGTCGAGCGCGGCACCGCCGCCGACAAGGGCGAAGTCCTCCTTGCAGGCCTTGACCATTTCCTGGCGCACACTCATCAGGTTGGTGTCGCGGAGGTTGGCGGTGATCTTACGACCGGCAATACCCCCGTTGTCATTGCACCAGGACGTGAACACCTTTGCCGCGTCACCGAATTCGGCCGTCTTGGTGAAGCCGACATCGGAGAACACACCGATCTTGATCTCGGTGTCGGTCACCCCCTGGGCGGTGGCGCCCTTGGCCGAGCCCTTACCGCAGACCTCTCCGAGGTCACCGAACGAACTCGACACCTCCGACGAGGCGGTCTTGTCACCTCCGGAGGCGGTCTCCTCACTGCCGGAACCGTCGCGGCCGCCGCAGCCCGCGATGAGCAGTGCGCTCGCGGCCACGGCCAGCAGGGCCATCGATCTGGACGGTGTCTTCATGGGAATCTCTC
>NZ_JAGQTN010000002.1 GCF_020438995.1 Gordonia sp. (in: high G+C Gram-positive bacteria) | reverse complement strand
GGTGTGCCGGTCATCGAGGTGACCCACGGCGACGGTCTCGGCGGCTCCTCGTTCAACTATGGCTTCTCCAAAACCCCTGAGCAGCAACTGATCAAGGCGGCGGCCGAAACCGCCAAGCGCGCCAAGATCGCGTTCCTGATGCTGCCGGGTCTCGGTACCAAGGACGACATCCGTGCCGCTCAGGACAACGGCGGACAGATCTGCCGCATCGCCACCCACTGCACCGAGGCCGACGTCTCGATCCAGCACTTCGGGCTGGCCCGCGAGCTGGGCCTGGAGACCGTCGGGTTCCTGATGATGAGCCATTCGCAGCCGCCGGAGGTCATCGCCAAGCAGGGCCGCATCATGGCCGACGCCGGCTGCCAGTGCGTGTACGTCGTCGACTCGGCCGGTGCGCTGGTGCTCGAGGACGTCACTTACCGCGTGCAGGCGCTGCGCGCCGAACTCGGCGACGACGCCCAGATCGGCTTCCACGGCCACGAGAACCTCGACATCGCCGTCGCCAACTCCGTCAACGCGGTGCGCGCGGGTGCCCAGCAGATCGACGGGTCCATCCGCCGGTTCGGTGCGGGTGCGGGCAACACGCCCACCGAGGCGTTCGTCGGGGTGTGCGACAAGCTCGGCATCACCACCGGTATCGACTTCATGAAGATCGCCGACGCCGCGCAGGACGTGGTGCGTCCGGCGATGCCGTCCGAATGCCTGGTGGATCGTTCGGCCATGATGATGGGCTACGCGGGCTGCTACTCCAGCTTCCTCAAGCACGCCGAGAATCACGCCGAACGCTACGGCGTCCCGGCCGCGGAGATCCTGCTGGAGGCCGGTGCCCGCAAGCTCGTCGGCGGCCAGGAGGACCAGCTCATCGACATCGCGCTGGAACTGCGCAAGAAGCAGGACGCCAACGCCGGCGTCTGACGTTCGTGGGCCGAACCTGTGCCGGAGGGATCACCCCTCCGGCACAGGTGTATCCGGCCGCCGGCGGTCGAGGATTCGCAGCGTCATCAGGGTGAGCAGGACGACCAGCGCCACCACGCATACGGCGAGCGCGGCGTAGGCGCCCCACCCGGCCGACATCGCGGGCATGTCGGATTCGAGTTCGGTGGTGACGAGGCTGTCGAACATGCGCGGGGCGGGGTCGGCGATGACTTGGACGGTCCGCACGGAGGCGATGGCGAAGATGATGCCGAGCACGATCAAGCCGGTCCAGAAGACGATGTCGTGCAACCACATTGCGGCCGCTATGAGGACGATCAGCGCGCCGCAGAACAGCAGCGGCACCGCCGGACGCTGGGTGTGCTCCTCCAGGAATACGACGTCGGCCGGCGACGCGCCCGGAACGCTTACCTTGCCGAGACCGGTCACGGCCGGCCGTACGCCTTCATCTCCCACGCCCCACTCGGCCAGGGTGAGTGAGGCCAGCGCGACCCCGCAGATGAGCAGGAACAGCGGGGCCCAGCGGTCCAGCAGGCGGCGAACGTCGAACAAGTCCATGCCACCAGTATCGGGGGCATCGCAGGAACGCGACAGTCGGCCTGGCCGATGCGCCGGATCTCCCCGATGTGCTGACAGGACGCCGATTAGCACATACTGTCGAACCATCGGAAGTCTGATGACGAGGAGATGGCCATGTCCGAGTACTCGGCGCCGGTCGGTGCGCCGATCTGGTTCGATCTGATCAGTGAGGATACGGCCCGCGCGGCCGCGTTCTACAGTGAACTGTTCGGTTGGGAGGTGGATGCACCGCCCAACGTGGAGTTCGGCGGCTATCAGAACTTCGTGAAGAACGGCAGACGTGTTGCCGGGCTCAGTCCGGTGATGGAGGGCGGTGGTCCGCCCAACGTGTGGTCGGTCTATCTGTACACCACGGACGCCACCGCCACCGCCGAGGACGTCGCGAAGTCCGGCGGCAGCATCATCGTGCCGCCGATGGCAATCGGTGACGACGGGACGATGGTGTTCGCCATCGACAGTGCGGGTGCTGCGATCGGATTCTGGCAGCCCGGCACTCACCCGGGATTCACCGAATGGGGGACGCAGGGCACCCCGTACTGGTTCGAATGCCACAGCAAGTCGTACGCGGCGTCGCTGGACTTCTATCGCGCCGTCGCCGGCGCGCAGATCCAGGAGGTGGGCACCGGCGGCGATCCCGACGCCGTCGGACCGGACGCCTACTCGCAGTTGATGACCCCTGATGGCAATGCGTACTCGGGAATCATGGACTCGGTCAAGCTCTTTCCGCCCGAGGTTCCTTCGTTCTGGCAGGTGTACATCACCGTCGACGATGTCCGCGCCACCGTCACCCGTGTGGAGGAACTCGGCGGGAAGATCCTGATGGGCGGCGAGGACACGCCGTACGGCACTCTCGCGACGGTCACCGATCCGTTCGGCGCGGTCTTCGCACTCGGCTCACCGCCCGCGGGAATGTAGTACCCCGCCGCTGGTCACTCGCCGGTGAAGACGGGGGTTTGCTTCTCCGCGAACGCTTTCGGGCCGATCCGGGCGTCCTTGGACTTGAATACCGCGATGCCGAGCTTGGCTTCGATCTTGAACGCGTCCTCCTCGTGGAGGCCTTCGGTGTCGCGCATGGTCTTGAGGATGGCCTGCACGGCGAGGGGGCCGTTGGCGGCGATGGTGTCGGCGATCTCCAGTGCGCGATCGAGGGCGGTGCCGTCGGGGACGACGTAGCCGATCAGGCCGTACTCCTTGGCCTCGGCGGCGGTGATGTGCCGTCCGGTGAGCAGCAGGTCGGCGGCGATGGTGTACGGGATCTGCCGGGGCAGTCGCACGGCGCTGCCGCCGAGCGGGAACAGGCCCCAACGTGCTTCGGCCACACCGAATCTGGCGCTCTCGCCGGCGACCCGGATGTCGGTGCCCTGCAGGATCTCGGTACCGCCGGCGATCGCGGCGCCCTCGACGGCGGCGATGAGTGGTTTGGTGAGCCTGCGGCCCTTGAGCAGGGCGGGCAGGCTCGCGGGATTCCAGGTGCCCTGGTCGACGGTGTCGCCGGGGGCGTTGTCGCGCATCGCCTTGAGGTCCATGCCCGCGCAGAACGAACCACCCGCGCCGGTGAGGATCGCGACCCGGATGTCGGGATCGGCGTCGACCTGATCCCACGCCTCGCGCATCGTCGCCATCATCTCCAGCGACAGCGCATTGCGGGCCTGCGGACGATTGAGCGTCACGATGAGCACGTGGCCCCGCTTTTCGACGAGGCAGTGCGGGGCGTCGGTGCTGACGGAAGCGGTCATCGCAGGGCGTCCTCTGGGGTTCGGTGGTACACGCTTGCCCCAAACAGTAACACGTTCTAGTTTTGTAGCCATGGCCTTCACCATCGCTGACCTCATCGAGCACTCGGTCGACCTCAACCCCGAGCGCGTCGCCCTCGAGACCGAGGGGGAGTCCCACACCTACGCCGAGCTCGAGGCCCGGGCCAACGCGCTCGCCCACACCTTGCGTGACCTCGGGATCAAACCGGGTGACGCGGTGGGTCTGTACAGCAGAAACACGGTCGAGGCCGTCGAGGCGATGGTGGCGATCTTCAAGGCGCGGGCCGTCATGGTCAACGTCAACTACCGGTACGTCGAAGGCGAGCTGGAGCACATCTTCACCGACTCCGGGATGAAGGTGCTGATCCACGAACGCCGGTACCGGGACAAGGTGCGGAACGTGTTGCAGAACGCGCCGTTGATCGAGCGCCGCATCGTCATCGAGGACGGCACCGACGAGGCCGGTGAACTCGATCCGGGCGAGAGCCGGTTCGAGGACGCGATCGCCTCCTCGTCCACCGAACGCGACTTCGAGCCGCGCAGCGAGGACGACCTGTACATGCTCTACACCGGCGGCACCACCGGCAAACCCAAGGGCGTGGTGTGGCGGCAGGAGGACATCTGGCGCGTGCTCGGCGGCGGCATCGACTGGCACACCAGCGAACCGGTCACCGACGAATGGCACCTGGCGCGGGTCGGCGCCGAAGGCGGGCAACTCGTCAGGTTCCCCATCCCGCCGTTCATCCACGGCGGCTCCCAGTGGGCGATCTTCCAGTCGCTGATGGGCGGCCAGAAGGCCGTCGTCTACCCCGAATTCGACGCCGCCCGCAGCTGGGAGATCGTCGAGAAGCACAAGGTGAACGTTGTGTTCATCACCGGCGACGCGATGGGGCGGCCGATGGTGGAAGCCCTCGCCGAACGCGACTACGACCTGTCGAGCCTGGTGACGGTCGCCTCGTCGGCGGCACTGTTCTCGCAGAACGTGAAAGAGGAGTTCCTGGACCGGATTCCGAACGCACTGCTCATCGACGCCATCGGGTCGTCGGAGACCGGATTCGGCGGACTGGGCATCGTCTCGAAGGGTTCGCCCACCTCCGGGGGGCCGCGGGTCACCGCCGACAAACAACTGCACGTGCTGCGCGAGGACGGCACCGTCATCGAACCGGGCAGCGGCGAGATCGGCACGCTGGCGCGTTCGGGACACATCCCGCTGCGCTATCACAACGATCCCGAGAAGTCGGCGAAGACCTTCAAAGAGTTTGGTGGCGTTCGGTATTCGCTTCCCGGTGATTTCGCCCGGGTCGAGGACGACGGCTCGATCACCATGCTCGGCCGGGGCTCGGTGTCGATCAACACCGGTGGCGAGAAGGTGTTCCCCGAAGAGGTCGAGGCCGCGCTCAAGGCCCATCCGGATGTCTTCGACACCGTGGTGGTCGGTGTGCCCGACGACCGTTTCGGTCAGCGGGTCGTCGCCGTCGTCGCCACCCGGGGGAACGCGCGGCCGTCGCTGACCGACCTGAACGAGGTGGTCCGCAAGGAACTGGCCGGATACAAGTGCCCGCGCGCCGTCTGGTTCGTCGACGAGATCAAGCGCTCACCCGCCGGGAAACCCGACTATCGCTGGGGCGCCGAGCACACCGCCGCCCACGACGCCGACGAGACACTCTGAGCTTTCACCACCCGCCAGACCTGACAAGAGGAACAATGCGCACACAACTCGCCGAACAATTCGGCATCGACTACCCGATCTTCGGATTCACCCCGTCGCAGCATGTCGCGGCGGCGATCAGCCGGGCCGGTGGCCTGGGCGTGCTAGGCTGCGTCCGGTTCAACGAGGCCGAGGAACTCGACGCCGTCCTGGAATGGATGCACGAGAACACCGACGGCAAACCGTTCGGCGTCGACGTGGTGATGCCCGCCAAGATCCCCACCGAGGGCAGCAAGATGGACCTCGACTCGATGATCCCGCCGGAGCATCGGGCATTTGTCGACCGCACCCTGGCCGACCTCGGTGTGCCGCCGCTGTCCGACGACGTCGAAGCCCACACCGGGGTGCTCGGCTGGCTGCACTCGGTGGCCCGCTCCCACGTCGACGTCGCGATGGAACACACCCGCAAATACGGGCAGATCAAGCTGATCGCCAACGCGCTCGGTTCGCCGCCCGACGACGTGATCGCCGTCGCGCATGAGAACGGCGTGAAGGTGGCGGCGCTGGCCGGGACGTCGGCGCACGCCCTGCACCACATCGACGCCGGCGTCGACATTGTGATTGCGCAGGGTTATGAAGGCGGTGGACACACCGGCGACGTGGCGTCGATGGTGCTGTGGCCGGAGATCGTCGACGCCGTGGGCGACGCGCCGGTGCTCGCGGCCGGTGGTGTGGGCGACGGCCGGCAGATCGCCGCCGCGATAGCCCTTGGTGCACAAGGTGTCTGGATGGGTACGTACTGGCTGACCGCGGCCGAATACAATCTCGGCGTCACCGGTGACGGGCCGTCGACCGTGCAGCAGGCGCTGCTCAAGGCGTCCTCGCGGGACACCGTGCGCCGCCGCATCTACTCGGGCAAACCGGCCCGCCTGCTCAAGACCCGCTGGACCGACGCTTGGGATGCCCCCGGCGCGCCCGAGCCGCTGCCGATGCCGCTGCAGAACCTGCTGGTCGGCGAGGCACACGCCCGCATCTCCGCCGCCGACGACCCCGAGGTCGTCGCGATGCCCGCCGGGCAGATCGTGGGCCGCTGCAACGCCATCACCCCGGTCGCCGAACTCATCGACGGGCTGGTGTCCGGCTACGACGCCGCGGTGGACCGGATGTCGCGCACGGTGGCCGCCCGCCAAAGCCGCTGACTCGCCGGGCAGCCAGAACGGCGTTCCCGCGTCGCCGATTTCGTCCCGCGTATCGGTTGTCGCGATATCCGATACGCGGGACGCAGTTCAAGTCGCGGCTCGGTGTAGCGGACACGACGACGGCAGTTTGCTTGACCGGGTCCACCCTGTCCTGCTATCTGGCAAGTTCATATCCTGCTGTATGCACAATCCATATCCTGCTATCTGTAATATAGAGTCTCTGCCAGATGTAAGATTCGAGCGTGGACTATCAGCGGCGCGCGATCGACGATGAACTCGACCTGATGCTATCGGCGCTGCCGGCGATTGCCATCGATGGCGCCAAGGCCGTGGGTAAGACCTCGACTACGCAGGCCCGGGCCGCGAGCGTCCTGCGACTCGACTCGCGATCAGTACGTGAGGTCGTCGGAGCGGACCCGGAGTCCATCCTGCTCCGCACGCGTCCCCTATTGATCGACGAATGGCAACACGTGGCCGATGTCTGGGACGTCGTACGCCGGGCAGTCGACGAGGACCGTACGCCGGGCCAGTTTCTGCTGACCGGGAGCGCGACCCCACGGGACGGCGCAACCGCGCACTCGGGCGCCGGTCGGATCACTCGTCTGCGAATGCGGCCACTCGCGTTCAGTGAGCGGGGCATCACAATTCCATCTGTGAGCCTCGAAGGGCTCCTGGCCGGAACAGCCGAGGTAGAAGGTCACACCGACATCCGGTTGTCGCATTACGTCGAAGAGATCATGGCGTCCGGCTTTCCCGGACTTCGCGGGCTGCCACCGCGTCTCTTGCGAGGTGAGCTCGACAGCTATGTGCGCAACGCCGTAGACCGCGACATCCCGGAGCTGGGACTCTCCGTACGTAAACCAGCCGTGTTGCTCGATTGGTTACGAGCCTATGCGGCAGCCAGTTCAGGAACCGCAAGCTACACAGAAATACTCGACGCATCTACTGCGGGCATTGCTGAGAAACCGGCCCGCGCAACGACGGCAGCATATCGTGACGCGCTACAACAGCTGTGGCTGCTCGACCCGCTACCGGCGTGGGCGCCGATCGGTAAGGAATTCGCTCGGCTGAGCCAGACGCCGACACATCACCTTGCCGACCCCGCGCTCGCCGCACGGCTACTGGGACTCACTCATCAGTCGCTGCTGGATGGAGCCGGAACACCACTGGGTCCACAACAGGGCACAGTACTCGGAAGACTGTTCGAATCGCTGGTCACACTCAGCGTCCGGGTGCTTGCACAGCGCGCCGAAGCCGAAGTCACTCACCTGCGCACCCGCAACGGTGACCACGAGATCGACCTGATGCTCACCGACCCGGAAGGCCGGGTGCTCGCGGTAGAAGTGAAGCTCACCAACACCGTCGCCGACCACGACGTGAAGCACCTCATGTGGCTGTCGAATGTCTACGGAGACCAGATCATCGACCGAGTCATCATCAACACCGGCCCGGCGGCCCACCGCCGTCCTGACGGTATCGCCGTCATTCCCCTCGCCCTGCTCGGGCCATGAGGCCACGCAGTCCCCGAGCGCGGCTTCGCCGACCGTACCGGGCAGGCAGATCGACGTTCCCGCGTCACCGATTTCGTCGTGCGTATCGGTTGTCGCGATATCCGATACGCGGGGCGCAGTTCAAGTCGCGGCCTTATTCGTCGCTGACGCCCCTCATGCGTCAACCGGCGAAGGGGCCCGACTTCGGTGTGCGCATGGTGAGCCGGCCGCGGTTGCCGCTATCACCGGCCGGGCCGTAGTGGTGGGTGATCGCGGCGTTCATCGTCGCGATGCCGGTGAGGATCACGTCGAAGCCGAACTCGTGGGCCGGAGCCTTGCCCGCCTGCGCCGTCACCATCCGTGCTGCGATCGGAAAGCGTTCGGCCGCACCTAGTTCGGCGAGTTTCTCCGGTAGCTGCGCGGCGTGCTCGTAGGCGGTCGTCGCGGCCGTGTGGGACCGGGTCCGGGCGAAGTCCAGTGCCAGCGTCAGGACCGCGTCCTTGGCGATGTCGGAAAACGGCAGCGATTCGACGGCCGTCAGCTCTCGCTCGTACTTGGCGAGCGCACCCGGACCCGCGACCGCGTGTATGACGGCCAGGTCGGTGAGCCAGGGATGCTCGGCGAACAGTGCAAGATTGTCGGCGACGACCGCCGACAACATGGTCTGCCAGTCGTCGCCCGGCCCGATCGAGGTGATGTCGGTGTAGGCCATGTCGAGGTATACCTGATCGACCATCAGCGCGATCAGTTGTTCGCGGCCGTCGACGTACGAGTACAGCGACATGACCGGAATCCCTACCGCCGCCGCCACATCCCGCACGGTGAACTCGGCGCCCTTCTCGTCGGCGACGGTGATGGCGGTGCTCACGATCTGATCGGTCGTGTACTTCGGGGGCCTGCCGCGACGGAGCTGCGGAGCCTCCTTGCGCCACAACAGATCGATCGTGTCCATGGTCCTCGCCGGTCGCCGGATAGATAAGCGTACCCAGTACGAATACCAGTGCCGGTGTGCGGTCCGTACAGTGGGGTCCGTTTCCGGCCGGGGCGCTCAGCCCGCGTCGGACAGCGGCGCGAACGCTCCTTCGCTGTCGGGAAGATACGGTTCGGCAGCGACGATCGCGGCGACCGGAAGTTCGCCGTACAGATGCGGGAACAGCATGCTCTCCGGGTCGGTCGGGACACCCGGTTCCCAGCGGATCTCCGCCGTCACCAGCGCCGGATCCACGTGCAGCGCCAGCAGGTCGGTGCGGGCCGCGAACAGGCGGTTGGCGGGCAGATGCACCTGATACGGCGCCGACAGGTGGATGAAGCCGACCTCGGTCAGGGACGGGGCGTCGACGTGGCCGAGGGTCTGTGCCCGCGACCATTCGGCCTCGGTGCACAGGTGAAGCAGGGGGCCGGTGGGAGAGGTCATCGGGTTATCGTGCCCGTGCTCGCGTCAGCCGTCCACTTCCACCCCAGGCGTCAGCCGTCTACTTCTACACCGTGCCGGACGGCGAACGCGGCGAGATCGTCGTCGTATCCCTGCCCGAGAATCCGCAGCCGCCACACATCGCGCCGGCGGTAGACCTCGGCGACGATCATCGACCGTTCCGAGGTGGCGGCGTCGAGGACCGCGGTGGCGATGGTGGTGGTGCCACTGTCGACCGTCACCGACAGCGGTCCGAGGTCACCGAACGTCGCCCGCTCGATCGCCGCGCCGACGCTGACGCGTGCGATGTCCTCGGGGACGGAACCGAGCTGCACCGTGATGCCTTGCTCACGATCGCCGTCGATGCTCAGCGACACCGAGCCGTCGGGGGAGGCGGGCTGGTTGAAGAATACGAACTCGTCGTCGGAGGGCACCCGGTCGGTGGTGTCGAGTTCGAATGCGACGACGTCGACCTCCGGCGCGGCGATGGCGGCGGCGCTCCATGCGACGTTGACCGAGACGCTGTGCAGGCCCGTCGGCAGGTCGATGACCATGCCGGGGGTCATCGTCACCGGTTCAGGCATGGGCGCGACCTCCGTCTCTGCATCCGGTTCGGTATCGACTTCGGTGTCGATCTTAGGGACGGCCAGGCCGAGTGCGGCGTCGACGTCGGCCATCGCGAGCAGCGTGAGCTTGCGGTTGATGATCTTGGTCATCCGCGGGTCGCCCTCGCCGCCGGACAACACCAGCACCTGGGTGACCCGTGAGGTGAGGTTGATGGCCGGAACGCCGCCCAATTGGACTATGCGCGAACGCATCACGGTGGCTTCGAGATGTGACCCACCGAGGACGAGGGTCCGCCGGCCGGCCCACGGCCCGGCCGGTTTCGGGGGCCTCGCCGGTGTGGAGATGACGTCGATGACCTCGATCTCGGCCGGCGCGGACTTGGGTACGCCCGCAACGGGATCTGCGGCCAGCCGCAGCACCGTGGCCTCGTCGACGATCGGGGTGCCGAACTCGCCCGCCCGCTCCAGTTTCCGGCTGTGCGGTGCACCTGCATTGACCACCAGCAGCCCGGTCTTCCGGCTGATACCGCTCATCACGTCCATACCGGCGTCGGCGAGCCGGTGGGCGAGTTCGGTGCGGGACACATTCGTCGGGCCGGTGATGACGATCTTGGTGCCCTGAACGAGCCCGATCGCCGGGTCGTACCTACCTGCCTCCCGCCACGGGCAGGGCACCCGGGTGACCTTGTCCGGGTAGGCACGTGACGATGCACCGCACGCGACGATGGGCAACCCGAGCCCGAGCGAGTCGGCCAGGTCGACGCTGCGCCGGAACACGTGCGTCAGCGTGCGGGCATCGTCGAGAGCATCGTGGGCGTTGTCCTGCCGGATCCCCCAATGGCGCGCCAGCGTCCCGAGTTTCACATCGGGAACGTCAAGTTGGAGTCTGCGGGCCAGGGTGACCGTGCACAACCGTTGCGCAGTAGGAAGTTTCGCACCCGCCCTGCGTGCCTCCTCGACGAGGAACCCGTGATCGAAGGCCGCATTGTGCGCGACCAGTGTGCGCCCGTCCAGCAGCTGCGTGAGCGGTTCGACGATGGTGTCGAACGTCGGTGCGCCGCGCAGCCGTTCACGGGTCAACCGGTGGATATGCACCGGACCGGGATCGCAGCCCGGATTCAGCAACGTCGAGAACTCCTCCTCGACCCGGCCCGAGGAGTCCATCGTGATCGCAGCGACGCTCAGCACCCGATGCTCGCGGGCCCGCAGCCCCGACGTCTCCACATCCACCAGTGCCCAACCCGACTCGACAGTCACCTCGCATTTCCTTTCGTTCCGACGGATTGTGCCAGAGCCGTCCGACAACGGGTGGATGGAGGGAGAACTCGGTAGGCGGTAGCCCAGGCGATCGTCGGGGCGGTTTCCGGGGAACGTCAGCGCTTGGGCGCACGATCTGTGTCCCGGCAACCCGGATGGCGGTTGATGGTTTCGGCGATGGCGAGTATCTGCGGATATTCTTCTGACAAAGGAGCATAACCGCTGTGGTGATGAGACCGGACCAGCCAGAACGCCCAACCCCGGAGAAGCTCCACCCCTGCCCATTCCGGGATCCTGCGGCTCTGCTCAAATTCCCGCTCAAGAGGCTCAATGAGCGTGGCGAGTCCCGATGGTCCTCCCGCGAGACGCTCATATCCATTGTAAGTGCGAGCCCACTCGCTTAAGCGCTGATCGTAGTCGTCCTGCATCGAATAAGTGTCCCAGAACGCTGCGTTCCCGCGCAGGCGCTTCCTTCACCGCTAAGCAGATCCGTTTAGCGGCCAAGGAAACCAATGCGCGGGAACGTTAGGTGTAGTGGTGGTTGGTGAGGGTCCAGGTGGGGGATGAGGCTTGGGGGCGCAGGGTTGTCTTGACGGTTTTGAAGGTGGCGGTTTGGGGGAGGGTGTCGAGGAGGAGGACGCGGTGGGGCCATTGTTTGGGGCCGAGATCGGGTTGGGTGGCCAGGAAGTCGGTGAGGGCTTCGGCGGTGAGGTCGTCGGCGACGAGGGCGGCGACGATCTCGTCGCCGATCTCTACCGGGATGCCGAAGACGGCGGCGTGGTGAATCCGGGGATGGCGCAGGAGGATGTGTTCGATGGGTTGGGTGCCGAGGTTTTCGCCGTCGACGCGCAGCCAGTCTCCGGTGCGGCCGGCGAAGTGGATGTAGCCGGCGTCGTCGACCCAGCCGAGGTCGCCGGTGTGGTAAATGCCGCCGCGCAGGCGGTCTTCGGTGGCTTCGGGGTCGTTGTAGTAGCCGCTGAAAAGGCCTGGGCCGGAGGCATTCACGATCTCGCCGACGGTGCCGGGTGGGACCGGCGTACCGGTGTCGGGGTCGACGATGGCGTTAGGTTCGCGGAGGGGGCCGAGGGCGTCGTCGGGGGTGTCGGGGGTGCGGGTGATCGCGACTCCGCTTTCGGTGGAGCCGAAACCGTCGACGACCCGGCAACCGAAGCGTTCGGCGAATGCGGTGCGGTCTGCAGCCGAGGCCTCGTTGCCGTACATGATCCGCAGTGGCGACGACGCGTCGTCGGGGTGGGGCTCGGTGGCCAGGATGTAGCGCATCGGGGTGCCGACGTAGTTGGCGAACGTGATGCCGTAGCGGTGCACGTCGTCGGCGAATCCGCGGGCGGAGAATCTGCGGCGCAACGCTATCGACGCGCCACCGGCCACCGCGATGGACCAGCCGGCGATGAGTGCGTTGGAATGGAACATCGGCATCGCGATGTAGGCGACGTCTTCGGGCCCGATCGAAAAGCGTTCGGCAAGCATCATTCCCGGGTCGGCGAACTTGCGCTGATTGCAGCGCACCGCCTTCGGATCGCCGGTCGTGCCGGAGGTGAAGATCAACATCAGCAGATCGTCGGGGGCGGCTGCGGATGCCGAATCGTCAGAGGGGGCGTCCGCGAGCAGTTCCGCCCACTCTGGACGATCGATATTGATAACGCGCACACCCGAGTCCGCCGCGTACAGGTGTTCGGTGGCGTCGGAGACCAGTATCACCTGGCAGTCGGAACGTTCGACGTCGGCGGCGAGCGCCTGGCCCCGGCGGGTGGTATTGAGGCCGACGAGCACGAATCCGCCCAGGGCTGCCGCGCCGAACAGATAGCTGAACTCAGGGACGTTCTCCAGCAGCACGCCCACATGGGGTGGTCGGCTCGGATCGAGAAGCGGCCCAAGCACATCGACCCGTTGTCGAGACAGGGTGACATGGTCACGCCAGGAGACGAAGTCGTCCTCGAAGTACAGACCGCGGTCGTCGACGTCGGCGAGGGCCAGTAGTAATTCCGCGACGGTCATGCCGGTTCGGCGGCAAGTGATTCACCGATGTCGAGCAGCGTTGCCGATGCGGAACCGGCGGTGAACTCGTTCTGCTTGGCGCGCAAGAAGTATCGGTGCACCGGGTGGGAGGTGTCCAGGCCGACACCGCCGTGGATATGCACGGTACTGTGTCCGATCCGGTGCCCCGCCTCGGCGGCCCAGAACTTGGCCGTCGCGATCGCGGTCGGGGCGGATGGATCATCTTGTGCGAGTAGCCAAGCCGCCTGCTGGGTGGTTACGGCCAACGCCTGCGCGTCGATGTAGCCGTCGGCCAGGCGCTGCGACACGGCCTGGAAAGATCCGATCGGACGGTCGAATTGTTGGCGTTCACAGGCATATTCGGCCGTCAGGCGGAGCGCCTGGGCGACGACTCCGGTCTGCTCAGCGGCCACGGCCAGACGTGTGCGTGCGATGATCGCGTCGACAGCTCCGGGTCGCAGGATGCGGTCCGGTTCCACGACCACACCGTCGAAGGTGACCTGTGCGGTGGGGATCAGGCCGGTGACCGGGGTGTCGGTGATGGTGACACCGTCATCGGCGGTGCCGACCAGCGCCGCGACCGGTCCGTCGGGGCCGATTGCCGTGACCAGCAACAGGGTTGCGGCCGACGCGTAGGGGACATTCACCTTGGTGCCGGACAGGGTGAATGTTGGTTCCGTTGTGGCGGTGAGTGTTCCGGATGCAAGATCGTCCTCGGCCGCGACGCTCACGATGATGGAACCGTCGGCGATGCCCGGTAGCAGAGTGTCGGGGCCGAACGCGTCGATCACCGGACCGGCGACGACGGCGTGCGGGCCGAACGGGACCCGGGCCAGGTGCCGGCCCAATTCGGTTGCCACGGCGATGTTGTCGACTGCGGTGAGGCCGTCGCAGGATTGTTCTAGGCCCAGCAGCCCGGCCTTCGCCAGTTGTTGCCACAGATTGGCGTCCAAAGGTGCTGCGGCGGCTTCGAGTTCGGCGACACGTTCGGGGGTGCTGATCGACGAGGCGATTTCGGCGGTGAGGGCGGTCAGGTCCGCGGTTGATTCGTCGGGGGTGAAGTCCATTGGGTGTCCTGTGGGGTTATGGCTGTGGTTGCGGAATGCTGTTGTGTCGCCGGACCCTTCGTGACCCTCGCTCCTTCGTCGCTTCGGCCTCAGGGATCAAGATGTGGGTCGGGTCTTGGGCAAGATGGGGGTTGGGTGTTGGGCAAGATGGGGGTTGGGTGTTGGGCAAGATGGGGGTCGGGTGTTGGGCGAGATGTGGGTCGGCCTCAGGGATCAAGATGGGGGTCGAGTTGGGGTGGTGTCCGTGTTCAGCGGCGGGAGTAGGGGAGTTTGAGGGCGGTCATGGCGATGATGTCGCGCTGGACCTCGTTGGTGCCACCGCCGAAGGTGAGAATCAGTGAGGTGCGCTGGAAGCGTTCGAGGCGACCGGCCAGGTGGGCGCCGGTGCTGCCCTGGCGCAGGGTGGCGGCGGGGCCGACGATCTCCATCAGTAGGCGGTAGGCCTCGGTGGCGAATTCGGTGCCGAATACCTTGGTGGCGGAGGCGTCGGCGGGGGACGGGGCGCTGCCCGAGCCGACGGCCGAGGCGATCTTCCAGTTGATGAGCTTGAGGAACTCGACCTTGGCGTGCACGCGGGCCAGGTTGGTGCGCACCCATTGCTGTTCGATCAAGCCGGACTCGCGGGCCCAGGCGATCGTCTCGCCGAGTGCGATCTGGATCGGGGCGGCGCTGCACAAGGCGACCCGCTCGTTGTTGAGCTGATTGGTGACCAGCGCCCAGCCGCGGCCCTCCTCACCGACGAGTGAACTGCGCGGCACCCGGACGTCGGAGTAGTAGGTGGCTGACGTGTCGACCCCCGACATCGTGTGCACCACGGTGTAGTCGAAGCCGGGAGCCGTCGTCGGGACGGTGAGCACAGAGATTCCGCGATGCTTCTTGGCGCCGTCCGCGAGCCCGGACTGGTCGGTGCGGCAGGCCAGCCAGATGTAGTCGGCGTACGGGACCAGGCTGGTCCACATCTTCTGGCCGTTGATCACGTACTCGTCGCCGTCGGTGACGGCGGTGGTGCGCAGATTCGCCAGATCGGTGCCGGCGCCCGGCTCGGAATACCCGATGGAGAAATGCAGATCGCCTGCCGCGATCTTCGGTAGAAAGTACGCCTTCTGCTCGTCGGTGCCGTAGTGCATGATCGTCGGCGCCACCGAGTTGATGGTCAGAAACGGCACCGGTGCGCCCGCGATGGCGGCCTCGTCGGTGAAGATCAGCTGATCCATCATCGACCGGTTCTGGCCGCCGTATTCGGTGGGCCAGCCCAGGGCCAGCCAACCGTCCTTACCCATGCGCGACACGACGTCCCGGTACGCGTCCCCGTACTCGCCGGTGTCCATCCCCCGTCGCTTCGCTCGCCCCGCTTCGGTTCCCCCGACGAGCGCGGCCCGGCGTTCGGGGGTCATCAGGTCGCTGAAGTACGCCCGCAGCTCGCGCTGCAGGGCTTGCTGTTCGTCGGTGTAGGCGATGCGCACTCGGGGCTCCCACTCGTCATGTTCTGAAACACGTTCTAACGTGGATGTGTACAGCCCGTCAACTGATCCGCACCCGCGGAAGGAGTTCGAAATGCGAGTCAAGGCCGACTTCGACCTATGTGAGTCCAACGCCGTCTGTGTGGGGCTGGCCCCCGACATCTTCGACCTCGACGACGATGACTACCTGCAGATTCTTCACGAAGACGTGCCAGCCGAACATGAATCGGCGGTGCGGCAGGCGGTCGCCGGATGCCCCAAGGCGGCCCTGTCGATCGAGGAATGACCGAGCTGATTCGATGAAACCCCGAACACCCGACTGCGCTACTGTGCTAGAACAAGTTCTAGTTTGTGAGCGAGAGGGTGTTGCGGTGAGTACATCGCTGGGAAGCACGTCACTGGACGGCCGCGTCGCCGTCGTCACCGGAGCCGGTGGCGGCCTCGGCCGGGCCGAGGCAATCGGCCTGGCCGAGCGCGGCGCGACGGTCATCGTCAACGATCTCGGATCGTCGCTGGAACGCAGCGACGTGATCGACGTGGTCACGGCTGCGGGCGGCCGTGCGGTACCCGTCGCCGGCGACATCTCCGATTCGGCCACGGCCACCGAGATCGTGCGTACCGCCGTCGACGATCTCGGCTCGCTCGACATCGTCGTCAACAACGCCGGCATTACCCGCGACAAGATGCTGTTCAACCTCACCGACGAGGACTGGGATCTGGTCATAGCAGTGCACCTGCGCGGACACTTCCTGCTCACCCGCAACGCGGCCGCACACTGGCGCGCACTGTCCAAGCAGACCGGCGAGCCGGTCAACGGCTCGATCATCAACACCGCCTCGGAGGCGGCGCTGCTCGGACCGGCCGCGCAGGCCAACTACGGGGCCGCCAAGGCGGGCATCACCGCACTGACCGTCTCCGCGGCCCGCGGACTAGGGCGCATCGGGGTGCGCGCCAACGCGATCTGCCCGCGCGCCCGAACCCCGATGACCGCCGAGGTCTTCGGCGAGGCACCCGACGGCGCGGTGGACCCGCTGGCGCCCGAGCATGTGGTGCGGCTGGTTAATTTCCTCGCATCGGACGACGCCGAGAAGGTCTCGGGACAGGTCTTCGTGGTCTACGGTCCACAGGTGATGCTGATGGCGCCACCGACCGTCGAGGAGGTATTCGCGGCGGACGGGGACGCCTGGGATGCCGACGACCTGGCGAAGACGCTCGGTGAGCATTTTGCGGATCGTGACCCGGGCCGGATATTCTCAGCCCTCGACCTGATCAAGTGACCCAGACTGAGTGACCCACATCACGTCACAAGTGATAGGTTTCCTCTGATGTTCGTGGGGTGAAGGAGTACAGGTGGCTACTTTGTCGGTAGCGAAGCTAACGACACCGCTCGCGGGGGTGGGTGACTTCGTCGCCCTGGGGGTCGATTCGTTCCGTGAACTGTTCCGTCGTCCGTTCCAGTGGCGCGAGACCATCGAACAGTCGTGGGCGATCGCCCGCGTGTCGATGGTCCCCACCCTGCTGGTGGCGATTCCGTTCACCGTGCTGGTCAGCTTCACGCTGAACATCCTGCTGCGCGAGATAGGCGCCCAGGATCTGTCGGGCGCCGGCGCGGCCCTGGGCACCATCACCCAGATCGGTCCCATCGTCACCGTGCTGATCGTCGCCGGTGCCGGCGCGACCGCGATCTGCGCCGACCTAGGCGCCCGCACGATCCGCGAAGAGATCGACGCCATGAAGGTGCTCGGTATCAACCCGGTCCACCGACTCGTCGTGCCGCGTGTCATCGCCTCGACCGGCGTGGCGCTGCTGCTCAACAGCCTGGTGTGCACCATCGGCATCGGTGGCGGCTTCGTGTTCTCGGTGTTCCTGCAAGATGTGAACCCGGGTGCCTTCCTGGCCAACCTGACCCTGCTCACCGGCTTCGGCGAACTCATGATCTCGATGGTCAAGGCCGCCCTGTTCGGCCTGTTCGCCGGGCTCGTCGGCTGCTACCGCGGCCTGCATGTCAAAGGCGGCGCCAAGGGTGTCGGCGACGCGGTCAACGAGACCGTCGTCTACTCGTTCATGGCGCTGTTCGTCGTCAACGTCGTGGTCACCGCGGTGGGCCTGAAAGCAACCGCCGGCTGACCGATGGCAGACGCACAATTTCCCTACACCACCCGGCTCCGTGAGGCCCGCGTCGCGGCCAAACGCGCGGGCGAGGACTGGAACCAGATCGGTGACCAGGCGCTGTTCTACTGGGACGCGATCATCTCCATCCCCCGGGCGCTGCGCCTGTACAAGAAGGAGACTCTGCGGCTGATCGCCGAGATCTCGATGGGCACCGGCGCGCTGGCCATGATCGGCGGCACCGTTGTGGTGGTGGGGTTCCTGACCCTGTTCACCGGCGGCACCATCGCCGTGCAGGGCTATAGTTCCCTGGCCAACATCGGTGTCGAGGCGCTCACCGGCTTCTTCTCCGCGTTCATCAACGTGCGCATCGCGGTCCCGGTGATCTCCGGTATCGCCCTGGCCGCCACGATCGGCGCGGGTGCGACCGCGCAGCTCGGCGCGATGCGGGTCAGCGAGGAGATCGACGCTCTCGAGGTGATGGCGATCTCGTCGATCCCGTTCCTGGTGTCAACGCGGATCGTCGCCGGTCTGGTCGCGATCATCCCGCTGTACTCGCTGGCCTCCCTCGCCTCGTTCCTGGCCAGCCGGTTCGCCACCGTCTTCGTGTACGGCCAGTCGCCCGGCGTGTACGACCACTACTTCGACACCTTCCTGATCCCGTCGGACATCCTGTGGTCGTTCGTGCAGGCCATCGCGATGGCCGTCGCCGTGATGCTCATCCATACCTACTACGGCTTCAACGCCTCGGGCGGTCCGGTCGGTGTGGGTGTGGCTGTGGGTAATGCGGTGCGTGCGTCGCTGGTGGTGGTCGTGGTGATCACGCTGCTGACGTCGCTGGCGATCTACGGTTCCGACGGCCATTTCAACCTCGCCGGGTGATGCGAAGGTGAGTAACAAGCAGGTGCGTAGCAACGCCGTTCGCAAGACCGCGGCGCTGATCATGGTCGGCGGGCTGACCGCCCTCATCGTCGGTGCGGCCGGACAGTTCATGGGGTCGTTCAAGTCCACCGAGCAGGTCACCCTGCATTCGCCGCGGGCCGGACTGGTCATGAACTCCGACGCGAAGGTGAAACTGCGCGGGGTGACCGTCGGGCGCGTCAAGTCGGTCGGCGAGAGCGACGGTCAGGCGATCCTGAAGCTGGATATGGACTCCGACCAGATGTCGTCGATCCCGGCCAACGTGACGGCCGAGATCAAATCCAACACCATCTTCGGTGCGAAGGCGGTCAACCTGACGGTTCCCGAGGAAGGGCCCCAGGGCACACTGCGCCGCGGTCAGGTGATCGCCGCCGATCATGTGGTCGTCGAGCTCAACACCGTGTACCAGCAACTGGTCACCGTGCTCGCCGACCTGCAGCCGGACAAACTCAACGCCACCCTCGGCGCCGTCGACACCGCCCTGTCGGGGCGCGGCGACAAGGTCGGCAAATCGCTGATACAGCTCACCTCGCTGCTCGGCAAGACCAACAAGCATCTTCCGGAACTGAACCGGATGTTCACCGAGGCGGCCGCCGTCACCAACGTGTACGCCGATGTCACCAACGACTTGATGCGTACGGTCGACAATTTCACCGTCATCGGCAACAACCTCGTCGACAACTCGGCCAATCTCGACGCACTGCTCATCAATGCCACCGGCATGGCCAATACCGTCAACGGCGTCGTCGCGCCGAGCGTCGACACGCTGATCCGGTCGCTGCACGACCTGAATCCGGTGGCGCGACTGCTGGGCTATCAGTCGCCGGGCATCAAGTGCTTCATCAGCACCGCGGCGTCGGCCGGCGAGCTGGCCAGACCGTACATGGGCGACGACAAGCAGTTCCCGTTCCTCAAACTGGACGCGAGCATCATGCCGGGCAAGGACCCGTACCAGTACCCGTACGACCTGCCGCAGGTCCGCGGCGACGGACCGCCGACCTGTGAGACCGGTCTGAGCAATCCGTCGTCGACCGAGCACATGAAGTTCTACGTCACCGACAACGCCAACTACCCGTACCAACCGCGCACCAAACCGAAGGCCGATTCGACCAAGTTGTTCCAGCTCATGTTCGGGGAGCCGCCACGTGGCTGACTCAACCCGCAAGAACGATCCCGGTGCCAAGCGCGCCCGTGCCTTCCGCGCCACGATCATCAAACTCGGATCGTTCGTCGTGGTGATGGTGCTGGTGTTCGTCGCCCTGGTGGTGGTGTTCAGCAAGTACCGGTCGGGCTCGACACGCGAGTACACGGCCGTGTTCACCAGCGCGTCGGCGCTCAAGTCCGGCTCGTCGGTGGAGATCGCCGGCGTCGAGGTGGGCACGGTGTCGGATGTGTCGCTCAACCGCGACAATCAGGCCGTCCTCAAGTTCACCGTCGCCGACAAGTACAGCGTCCCCAAGTCGGTGAAGGCACTGATCCGGTACGAGAACCTCACCGGCGACCGCTACCTGGAACTGCGCCGCGAACCCGGTGCGGCCGGGCCGCGCCTGGCCGACGGCGCGCGGATTCCGGTGGAGCAGACGCAGCCCGCGCTCGATCTGGACAACCTCGTCGGCGGGTTCAAGCCGTTGCTGCGCAGTCTGAACCCGGACGAGGCCAACCAGCTCACCGCGTCGCTGATCGAGGTGTTCCAGGGTCAGGGACCCGCGCTCACCCACCTGCTCAAGAGCACCGCCCAGTTCACCGATTCGCTGGCCGACCGCGATCAGCTGATCGGCGACGTGATCGACAACCTGAACACGATGATCGGCACCGTCGAGGACGACAAGAAGGGCTTTGACTCCAGCGTCGACCTGCTGCAGCAATTGGTGACCGGACTCGCGTCGCAGCGTGATGTGATCGGTACTGCGCTTACCCAGACGTCCCAGCTCACCAACGGGATGGCCGACCTGCTCAGCACCACCCGGCCCGACCTGCAGAAGGTCGTGCACAACACCGGACGGGTCTCCGAGGAAGTACTCAAGGCCGAACCGTTCCTGCGGAACCTGCTGTCGCGGCTGCCCGAGGACTACAAGAAGCTGGCCAACCTGGGCAGCTACGGTGCGTGGCTGCAGATCTATTTCTGCCGCATCCGGCTGCTCATCGGCGGCCCGGGCAACACGCAGGTGTTCTACACCGCGATCGATGTGACCGGCGACAAGACGCAGGCGCAGGGGAGGTGCGCGCCGCAGTGAGCGAACACGAGACATCCGGGGAACACCAGGCACGGGGCGAGGGCCTGTTCACGGCAGCTCGCACCGAGTCCGACGAGGCCGACGTCGCGCGCACCACCAAGCGTGGCGGCCGCAGCCGTGCCGCTGTCGGCATGATCGGCATCGTCGTCGTGACGCTGGTGGTGGTCTCTGCGCTGCAGATGGACAAACTGCCGTACCTGTCGCCCGTCAGCACCTACAGTGCCTACTTCGACGACGCCGGCGGCCTGAGCACCGGCGACGTGGTGATGGTGTCGGGGGTACAGGTCGGCGCGGTCGAGGGCGTCAAGCTGGCCAAAACACCCGACGGAACCAAGGTCAAGGTGTCGTTCCGGATGAAGGACGACGTGGTCCTCGGCAATCAGTCGCAGGCGGCGATCAAGACCGAGACCGTGCTCGGGCGGCGCAACCTGACGCTCATCCCGCACGGCGGCGAACTGCTGCGGCCGGGCGACGAGATCCCGGCCGCACAGACCTCGGAACCGTACTCGCTGCAGGATGCGCTCGACACGACCGCGCACAAGCTCAAGGACACCGACACCGACCAGCTCAACGAGGCTCTGCGCACCCTCACCGACACGTTCGCCGAAACACCGTCGCAGGTGCGGGGCGCGGTCGACGGGGTGACGCGGCTGTCCAAGGCGGTCAACGATCGCGACGTCGCCCTGCGGCACCTGCTCGGCAGGGCCGACAGCGTGTCGTCGGTGGTGGCCAAGCGCAGCGAGCAGATCAACACCCTGCTGATCGACGCCAACAGCCTCGTCGGTGAGGTGCAGACGCGCCGGGCCGCGCTCGCCAAGCTGATCACCGGCGTCCGCGACCTCACCAAGCAGCTCAGCGGATTCATCTCCGACAACAACGAGCAGCTCAAGCCTGTACAGGAGAAGCTGCAGCGAGTGCTGACGGTGCTCACCGACAAGGAGCAGGACCTCAAGAAGACGATCGACCGGCTCGGACCGTTCGCCAACTCGCTCGGCGAGGCCGTCGCATCGGGACCGAACTTCGATTCGCTGGTGGGAATCCCCACGTTCGGCGACTACACGTCCTCGTTCATGAAGGTGCTGGCGCGCAAGTATCCGCAGGCCTTCGAGAGCTTCATCAAGTACACGCAGTTCCCGCCGCTGCCGTCGAACTGGGAGCTGGCACCGCCTGCGGGCTCCGACCCGAAGCGGCCGGCCGCGCCGTCGCCCACCTATCCGAAACCGGCACCGCCGACGAACACCAAGACGGTCGAACCGCCGGCGGCGACGCTGAGCCCGGCACGGCAGGGGGGCTGAGGGCATGGTGAGCATCAACAAACGCGGCGCCACCAAAACGGTGGTGATCGCGGTGGCGCTGGCCGCGCTCGCGGTGATCGCGCTCGGCGGCTACCGGTGGTTCAAAGCCGCCACCACCAACACCTACACCGCGTTTTTCCCGGTGGCGGCCAGCCTATACAAGGGCGATCCGGTGCGCGTGCTGGGCGTGAACGTCGGCACCGTCGACTCGATCACCCCGCGTAAGGGTGATGTGAAGGTCGTGCTGCGCGTCGACAAGGACGTCGACATCCCCGCCGACGCGAAGGCGGTGATCGTCGCCCAGAGCCTGGTGACGGGCCGATTCGTACAGCTCACGCCGGTGTTCTCCAGCGGCGAGAAGCTCGCGAACAATGCGACGATTCCGATGGAACGCACCGCCGTCCCGATGGAGTGGGACGACATCAAGGCGCAGCTGAGCAAACTCAGCGAGTCGCTCGGCCCGGAGACCGATGGCAAGGGCAGCGACATCGTCGACAGGGGCGCGGCCGCCGAGGCCGTCGACGTGCTGAACCGGAATCTGGACGGCAACGGCGAGGCCATCCGGCGCTCGGTCACCGAGATGTCCGACCTGATGGGCACGCTGTCGGCGAACCGCGGTGACCTGTTCGGCACCGTGCGCAACCTGCAGAAACTCACCGAGGCGCTGTCGCAGAGTCATGAGGAGCTGGTGCAGTTCAACGGCCGGATCGCGTCGGTGAGCCAGGTGCTCTCGGACAACGCCACCGAGCTCGGCGACGCGCTGGAGGGCCTGAGTTCGGCGGTGACCGATGTGAAGTCGTTCATCGACCGCAACGGCGCCGAACTCACCGAATCCGTCGGCAAGCTCGCCGATGCCACCAAGATCGTCGCCGACAAGGACGAACAACTGCGCGGGCTGCTGCATTCGGCGCCCAACCAGCTGGCCAACTTCCAGAACATCTACAACCCGCTGACCGGATCGCTGTCGGGTGTGTTCGGTCTCGGGATGGGCACCAACCTGATCACGCTGCTGTGCGGCACCATGGACTCGACCGCCCGCCCCGGAACCACCAAGGCCGACATCGACCACTGCGTCGACGTGCTGGCGCCGGTCGTGTCATCGATTTCGATGAACTATCCGCCGTTCCTGACCAATCCGGTGTCGGCGGCCACGGCCAAGCCGAGCCAGATCATCTACCAGAACGCCGACGTGAAGGCTCGGGCCCAGGCCGGTGTGGCCCGGATGGATGAGCAGACACGCAAACACAACAGGGGCAGCCCGCTGGAAAGCCTGCTCGTACCGTTCGGGGCTGCAGGATGACGCGCGGGAGCATGACTGCGCGCAGGAAACTCGCCGCTGCGGCTGCCGCGCTGGCCATGACGGTGACCGCAGCCGGCTGCACGTTCGACGGCGTCAACTCGCTGCCGGTGCCGGGTGCCCAGGGCACTGACGACGGCGCCTACACCATCAGCGCCCTGGTGCCGTCGGCGGCGGGGCTGGTCAACAACGCCCCGGTGCTGCTGGACGACTCGACCGTCGGCAGCGTCGGCGAGATGAAGGTCGCCGACGACTGGAACGCCGCGCTGACGATCCGGCTCAACCGCGGGGTGAAGGTCCCGCGGGGTTCGCACGTGATGGTCGCGATGACCAGCGCACTCGGGTCGTCGCATCTGGCGATCGTGCAGCCGGACAAACCCGAAGGCGGGTATCTGAGGGCGGGCGACCGGATCCCGCTTGCCGCGTGTCCCGAGCAGGCCAACATCGTCACCGATCCGTCGGTGCCGCAGGTTCCCGACGTCAACGCCGCCCAGCAGGTGGCGCTGTGCACCTATCCGACGACCGAGCAGGTGCTCAGTTCGCTGTCGGTGGTGCTCAACGGCGGCGGGCTGAGCCAGCTCGGCGACATCGTGCACGAGATGAGCGACATGCTCGGCGACCGCGGTAAGACGCTGAGCAAACTAATCCCGCGTCTCGACGACCTCGTGGGCGAGCTGAACGGACAGCGCGACAACATCATCGCCGCCACCGAAGGCCTCGACAGGCTTGCTGCCGCGGTCAACGATCAGCAGCCCACGCTGCGGCAGGCGCTGAAAGACAGTCCCGAGATCCTGCGGCTGCTCACCGATCAGCGCAAGAACTTCACCGATACGCTCGGGGCGATGTCGACGCTGTCGGAGACGGTCAACAAGGTGCTCAAGGCCAACAGCGACGACATCGAGACGATCGTGGCCAACCTCGAGCCGGCCATCGACCAGCTGCAACAGACCGGTCCGGCGCTGACCCAATCGCTGAACATCCTGCTGACGTTCCCGTTCTACGAGCCGACGATCCCCAAGATGATCAAGGGCGACTACGTCAACTCCGATCTCGTGCTGGACCTGACCCCGTCGCGACTGAGCAGGTCGATGTTCGTGACGGCCCGGTTCACCGGTCCCGAAGGAGTCGTCGGCAAGCCCGCCGCGGGTGCCAAACGCGGCCTCAACCCGTTCACCGCGCCCCTGGACGGCGGTGAGGTGCCCGACTCCCGCACCGGAGAATCCAAGAGGAGCGAGTCCCAGAAGACGACCACACAGAAGACGACCGCACAGAAGACCACCACGCAGAAGACCACCACGCAGAAGACCACGCCGCAGGGAGGTGAGCGCTGATGAGGATCACGCGATTCGTCCGCACCCAGTTGATCATCTTCGGTGTCATCACCGTGATCGCGGTGATCTCGATGGCGGTCTACTACATCCGTATCCCGTCGATGTTCGGGATCGGCAGCTACAAGGTCACCCTCAACCTCCCCAGCACGGGCGGGCTGTACCAGAACGCCAATGTCTCCTTCCGCGGCGTCAACGTCGGCAAGGTGACGTCGGTCCGGCTGACCGGTGACGGTGTCGCGGCGACCCTGGTCATCGACAGCGGCACCAAGATCCCGGCGTCGATGCCCGCGGCGGTGCGCAGCGTGTCGGCGATCGGTGAGCAGTACGTCGAGTTCGCGCCGGTCCGCGACCTGTCCGGCAACCGCGACAACCTCGACGACAGGGACGGGGACGGCAGGGACGGGGACGGCAGGGACGGAGACCGGGACGAGCAGGACACCGATACCAAGTCGGGTGCGGTTCTGCGCGACGGGTCCGTGGTGAGCAGCGACAACGTGCCGATGGAGATCGCGACGATGCTCGATCAGGCCGAGGCGCTGCTCGACAACATCGGCAGCAGCGGCCTGCGGACGCTGGTCGACGAGGCGTTCACCGCATTCAACGGCACCGGCGAACAGCTGCAACGTCTCCTCGATTCGATGGCGCTGTTCGTCGACGAGGCCGACAAGAACTCGCAACCGTTCGTCGACCTCATCGACCAGACGGGTCCGCTGCTGGCGACCCAGTCCCGTACGACCGGTCAGATCCGCGCGTGGACCCGCAACGTCACCAAGGTCACCGACCAGTTGCGCGCCAACCGGCCGGAGATCACCGACATCCTGCGCCGCGGGCCAGGCGTCGCGGAGCAGAGCCGGCAGCTGTTCGCCTCGCTCGACCAGTCTTATCCGCTGCTGGTGTCCAACCTCGGCGTGATCGCCCGCACTCAGGCGGTGTATCTGCCCAACATGCGGCAGATCGTGACCATCTATCCGCGGCTGATCGGGTCACTGATCACCGCGCTGAACACCGGGTCGGTGCGGTACGGCGCCAACGTGACGTTCGCGCTCGGCATCAACGACCGCGCACCGTGCAGTATCGGCTATCTGCCGAAGGACGAGTGGCGGTGGCCGTCGGAGCAGAACGCCCGTGAACTGCCGTCGGGCATGCTGTGCCGGGTGCCGCAGAACTCCAACATCGCGGTCCGCGGCGCACGCAACTATCCTTGCGTCGAGTTCCCCGGCCGGCGTGCCCCCACCCCGGCCGAATGCCGGACCGGGTACAAACCCGATCCCGGCACCAACGACGCGTTCCGCACCAGCGACGTCAAGATCGGACCGGCGTCCGTCCGTGGCGAGGTCGTTCCGGGAACACCGTCGAACGCGACCGATGAGCCGTCCGTGTACAGCACCACCTACGATCCGGTGTCGGGGGATTTCATCGGACCGGACGGTAAAACGTACAACGCGGGTACCGGTCAGCAGAAGCCAGGAGGAAGCGCCACTACATGGCAGAGCCTGATCAGCCGGACAGTGAATCCGTGACCTCTTCGGAGTCCGCGAATTCTACGGAATCCGTGACTTCGTCGGAGTCCGGGACTTCTGCGGAATCCGGGACGCCGTCGGCGGCCACGCCGGTGCGTCCCGTGCGCAGTGCACCGCTGCGCCGGGGCACCAAGAAACAGCCGTCGACGCCGGACTCGGATACGGCAGCCGAAACCACAGAGGACACCGCGGAAGCAGAGGCAGATGCCGCGGAAGCGGACGCCGCGGAAGCCGATACAGGTGAGGCCGATACAGGGGACCAGGAGAAGGGACCGGACCCATCCGAGCTTGAGCGCTCGCGCGGGTACCGTGACCGTCGGCTGCCCCGGACCAGATCGGCAGACACATCCAAGGACTCGGCCGTCGCCTATCGCGGCAGGTCGGTCGTGCCGCTGCGGGCGATCGTCCTCGCGGTAAGCGTCGTGGTGATCGTCGCCTGTACCGTCGTGGCCGTGCTGGCCGCCGTCGGCATCGCCAGGCACGACACGAAGGACCGGTTGCGGGCCGAGTATTCGGACTTCGCCTCGCAGGTCATCGTCAACTTGACCAGCTTCAGCCCGAAGACCACCGACAACGCGCTCAAGACGCTGGAGCAGCAGACCAGTGGCCGCGCCAGGACGCAGATCTCCGATTCGATCGAGCAGGTTACAAGTCTGGTCAAGTCCACCAATGTGGAGACCAAGACGACTGTGCTGTCGTCGGCGGTCACCAACGCGACCGCCGACGAGGGTTCGGTGATCATGGTGTACGGCTGGGAACAGCGTTCCCTCGACGGCAAGGCCGCGCCGGAGTATCAGACGTTCCGCTGGCGCGTCGACATGACCCGGATCAACGGCCAACTCAAGATGACGAACTTCGAGTGGGTGACCTAGTGCCGGCGGGAAATGCCCAGACAGAGACGACACTGCCTGAGAAGCTCGGCATCGTCAGCCGTCGGGGACGGCTGACGGCGGCCGTACTGGCCGTGCTGCTGGTGGCCTCGGCCGCCTCGGCCATCGTGCTCGGCGTGCGTTACCTCGGTGCCCGTGCCGACGAGCAGGCCCGTGACTCGGCGCTGTCGTCTGCCCGTGACTACGTGACGACGATGTTCGGATACACGCCGAAAAACGTTGCCGCACATGTCGAACGGTCCAGAAAGGTGGTGACCGGCGACGCGAAGGCGCAGTACGACAAGATCATCTCCGACACCAACCTGGTGGCCGAGGTGGGCAAGCAGAAGATCATCTCGGAGGTGATCATCCAGGATGCGGGCGTGGTCACGAGCACCCGCGACACCGCCACCGTGCTGCTGTTCATCAACCAGTCGGTGACCCGGGGTGGCAACGAGCTGGTCCAGATCAATCCGAGCCGCCTCACCTACTCGATGACCAAGGACGACGGCCGGTGGCTGATCAACTCGATCGACGTCATCACCGACGACTCATTCCGCGGCAAGGTGGAGGTGACCACCTCGGTGCCGTCCGGTGCGAAGCCGATTCCAGGACTGGGCCGCGATCCCGCTTCCAATAGTGCTCCGGCACCGACCCCGTCGGCCACACCGACGACACCGTCGGGGGAGGTTCCGGTACCCACGCCGTAGGCGGTATTAGCGCGCGGCCGTAGGCGGCATTCGCACGTGGGTGCCGACCCTACTACGATGACCGGATGCCGCCTCGACAACGCCTGACTCCCGAGGAACGTCGAGCGGAGTTGCTCGACGTCGGGGAGCGGGTGTTCAGCGAACGGCCGTTCGAGGAGACCTCGATGGAAGACATCGCATTGGCGGCGGGGGTGTCGCGGCGCCTGCTGTACCACTACTTTCCCACCAGGGCCGAGTACTTCGGGGCCATCTGGCAGCGGGTGCACGTGCAGCTGCGGCAGGTGGTGGTCACCGCGGAGGCGCCGACGGTGCGTGATCGGGTGGAGGCCGCGCTGGTCGCCTACATCGACTTTTTCCGGACGTGTCTGCCACTGGTGCTGATCTCCAACCGCAGTTCGATCTCGGCCGATCCCGCGGTGCGTGGTCCGGTCAACGAGAACATGGAAGCCCTGTGTGCCGGATTTCTCGACGCCGCCGGTGTGCACGGGCCGGTTCGGGCGCCGGCCGAGGTCGGATTCGCCGGCTGGATCACCTTCGTCCGCGAGGCCGCGCTCGCCGCGCTGGTCGATGAACGGATCTCCCTGGAGACCTGCCACGACATGTGCATGCACGTGCTCGACGCCGCGGTCGGCTCTCAGGTGGACCTGCGGGTGCCGCCGGTCGACAACCCGGTCCCGGCGTCCGTCGGCGAGTAGTCGGCCGACGTCGAGGCCGCGCTTGCGGCATTGCCGTGAGGTGGTCGCGTCAGGCGCGGAAGGTCACCGGACCCTTCGCGACCCTCGCGACTTCGTCGCTTCGGCCTCAGGGATCAAGATGGTGGTCCCTTGCTCTTTTGTCGCTTTGGCCTCAGGGATCAAGATGGTGGTCCCTTGCTCTTTTGCCGCTTTGGCCTCAGGGATCAAGATGGGTGGTCGCGGCTTTGTGACGTCGTGATTCAGCGACGTCCCGATCAGCGCAGGATGCCGGCGGCGCGGGCGGCCTTGATCCAGGACGGGAACTCTTGCAGCACCCGGTCGTACAGTTCCTGATCGCTGATGCGGTCGATATCGTCGACGGCGAAGAATCCGACGTTGTCGACGCGGCGGCCGGCCATTTCGTCGAACCGTTGCAGCACACCGTAGTTGGCGTTGCCGAGTCCGATGAACTGCCAGAAGACGGGTTGTTCGACGGCATCTCGCAACTGTCGTTCGATCTCGTCGTTGCGGTACACACCGCCGTCGGAGAAGAACAGGACGAGGGTGGGATGCGGAATCGGGTTGCACGCCACGTAATCCCGGATCTCGCCGATCACCTTCTGTTCCTCGTTGCCGAAACCCACCTTCGACATGTCGATCTGTCCGGCGGCCATTTCCTTCTGGCGCTTCTTCTTCCGGAAGCCGCCGAACATGGTGCCGAGCCGCACGTGCAGCGGAATCCATTGCGGCAGATCGCCGAGCTGGACGTCGGGTAGCCGGGCGGGATTGGTGGCGAAGGTCCACGCCTGCATGGTGGCGTCGTCGTCGAGGACAGCGGACACCGCGGCGACGCGTTCGACGCAGGTGGCGACGGTGCCACCGGAGTACAGACCGGCCATCGACCCGGACGCGTCCAGGACCAGGATCACCCGGGCCACGATCGGTTCGGTGGCGCCGGCTTTGCGTAGGGAGACCGCGATCTGCTCTTTGCGCAGGCTGAGCCGCTTACGCATGTCGACGGGCAGCCGTTCCTCGCCTTTGGAGAAGTTGATCTGCGACGGTGCCTGGTTCGCGGCGGCCGGTGGGGGTGGAACGGCCACAGCCGGCTGATGCGTAGCCGGAACAGCCTGCCGGGGTGGAATCGGCGCAGCCGCGGGGGCCGGTTCGTCGTCGATGCTGATGCCGAAATCCGTTGCCAGTCCGTCCAGTCCGGAATCGTAGCCCTGCCCGACGGCCCGGAACTTCCACTGCCCCCCACGCCGGTAGAGCTCGCCGCCGACGAATGCGGTTTCGGTGGTGGCGGTCATCGGGAAGCGCGCGACCTCCCGGCCGGTGGCGTCGACGAGCGTCAGGCACAGGTCCGGGACCTGCCCGAAGGTGCCGCCGTCGGCCGATGCGGCGAGCACGATCCGATCGATCGCCGGTTCGATGCGGGCGAGGTCGATGTCGATCACATCGAAGCATCCCGATTGGACCGCCCCGGACTTGCCGACATGCCGCACCGCACCGGAGGCGTGGTGCGGTTGGTTGTAGAACACGAAGTCGGCATCGTCACGGACCGAGCCTGCCGCAGTGAGCAGGAGTGCCGACGCGTCGACGTCGGGACAGCCCGGTCCGGGCCGCCAGCCCAGCGCCGCGCGGACCTGCAGGACGTCGAGGCTGATGTTGGCGCCTTTGCTGAGGGTCGTCACCGCTCACATCTTGCCAGGTACGGGCCACGCCGGGTACGTACGAATGACGGACTTGTCACAGCCGGACGCCGCTGAAGACGACCTCGCGAGTGATGCCGCCGGTCTCGACGGTCTGCGTGACGGTGCCGTCGGGAGCGATGTGGACGCCGGTGGTGGGCCGGCCGTCGAAGGTGAAGTGGTAGATGAAGAGATTCCCGTTGTAGGCGATGACCGTGGTCCGGTAGATGCCGGCATCGGTGTCGTATCGCACCACGGTCTGGTACTTGGTGCCGTCCGCGCCGATGACCGGCGTGCCCACCGGGATTCCGTCGACGGTGTAGGAACCCTGGGGACCGAGCGCGATGTTGATCCGGCGGATATAGGTCTTCCCCGTGGACTCGTCGCCCTCGGTTGTCGTCACCCACAGGTATGTGTCGTCACCGACGACCTGGCTGGTGGCGGTTCCGCCGACCTGATAGACATCGGAACCGTTGAGCCGGCGGACAATGGTGTTCGTCCCGGTGATCACCTGATACAGATTGCCGTCGGCCGCCAGGACGGGGCCGCCGATAGGTTCGCCCGGGATGACGACGGTGCTGCTGGGCGGAAACGCGTCGAAATTGACCGAGTGGATGTGGGTCACGTAGGTGCCGGGGGTGGCGCCGTCGGTCCTGGTGACGAAGTACCCCTGGTTGGTTCCGGGAAGAAAGACCACATCGCCTGACGGCGTGCCTTCGACGTCGAAGTAGCCGACATAGCCCCAGTCGTAATTGAATCTGTTGATCTGCGTGTTGCCGTTGTCCAGCCTGGTGAGGATATAGACGGTGCCATCATCATCGAAATAGGCTCCACCGTAAGGGCTTCCGTCGGCATCGAGGTCATCCGGCGAGGTCAGCGTGGCCGAGTAGCGGTACAGCGTCGTCTCGTCGGTGTTCGCTATGTAGCCGACCTGGTACACCGACCCGTCGGGGCCGACATACACCGTCCCTACCGGAACCCCCGCTGCGTTGACGGCCTTGACCACACCGGCGGCCGGGTCGAGGATCGACACTCGGGTCTTCATGTTGCCGGCCACCACCCGTTCGGTGGTGAGGTAGATCTTTCCGTTCGGTCCGATCACGACGGGACCGACCGGCTTTTCGTTGGTGATGGAGTGGAGCCTGCCGATGCCGTCGGCGCCGATCACGTAGACGGCGGTGTCGTTGGCGGCGGACATTACTTGGTAGGCATTGCCGGTCGAGTCGAACCGCAGGTTCCCCACCGGGGTGTGGCCGGCGCGATAGTAGTAGTACGGCATGACCTCGGTGAGTGGCCCGCCGAAGCTGGTGATGTAGGTCCGGCCCGCGTTGTCGGTGCTGGTCTGGTAGGCGACTCCGTTGGGGCCCAACTGAATCCCGCCGAGCGGGCTGCCGGCGACGACGTTCGTGGTGGTGGCCCGGGTCACCGGATCGATGTAGGTGACATATGTTGTGCCCGTTGCCAAATCACGGGTGGTGAAGTAAGTGCGGCCGTTGGTGGAGGTGGCCGCCTGTCCGACGGGTTCGCCGGGGACGGCGATCGGGGCGATACCGATGGTGACGGTCTGGGTGTCGGTGCCGCCGTTGCCATCGTCGACGGTGATGCTGAGCGTTTCGGCATGTGTGGCCGGGTCCTCGCCGGCGAACGACGCGTTCCACCGGGCCGCCGCAGTGGGGGTGAAGGTGTACGTGCCGTCGCCGTTGAGGGTGAAGGTGCCCCTGTCGGTGGTGAAAGTGTTTGCAGTGCTGGTATTTCCGTTGACGGTGTAGGTGAGCGGATCGTTGTCGGGGTCGGTGGCGGAGATGGTGCCGGTGGCGATTCCGGTGATCGGGTTGACCGTGGTGGGCGGATTGACCGTGAGCGTCGGGGCGTCGTTGGTGTGGACGGCATCGACGACCACCGAGACGGTGGTGGTCGTGGTGTGCCCGGTCTGCCCGAGCCAGAACGGAATGGCGAAATGATGGTGATGTGGCCCGGTCGCATCGGAGACGGTGACGGTGAATGTGTCCGTCCCACCGTTGTCGAGGAGTCCCTGGCCGGGGGTGTAGACGAAGGTGCCGTCGGCGTTGACGACGACGCCGCCCGCGGTCGGGCCTGTGGTGACCTGGTAGCTGATCGGATCGCCCTCGTGGTCGGTGGCGTTGAGATTGCCTGTGACCACGCCTGTTTCGGGATCGGAGGTGGTGACGACGGGTGCGGCGACCGGCGCCTGGTTGTGCCAGTGCTCCTGATGCCGCCGGATGATCCACAGCAGCGTCCAGGCGATCGGATTGCTGGGTGCCGGGGAGTTGCCGCCACTGAGCAGCGGAAGGCCGAACAATGTCAGGAGACCGAGTGCGGAACTGAGCGGGGCGCTACTCAGTGATGGTGAGACCGGTGCCATCGGCATGCTTGATGGCGACGAAAATGATTGCGGTGCAACGGGTAAAGATGACACCGTTGCCAACGGTGGGGTGATCGCAGTGATCTTCCCGTTGTCGGCGCCCTCTGCACCGGGGCCACCGGGGCCTGGGTTGTCGGATAGCAGTGCGTCATCGGTCAACTGGGCATCATCGGTCAACTGGGCACCATCGGGCGAAGACTTTGCATCCCGTGATGTGGTGGATCCGGAATCGACCGGTTCATCGGCGGCGCCGCCGGTCACCGGTGGCTGCCACAGCGGTGTCGAAGGTCCGTCAACGGCGCCGACGGACGGCGCAGCCGGATTCTGCGGTGCTTCCGGCTTTGTGGCGGGCGTCAGCGGGGTGTCGGTGCCTCCGGTGTTGGTGCCTCTGGTGTCCGCGTCGCCGGAATCGCCTGCGTCAGAACCTTGTTCTTGTTCACTCTCGCCGGAAATGGCACCGTCGACGGTCTGCCCGGTGGCGTCGGTGGAGCCGGGGTTCGTGGAGCCGGGGTCGGTGTCATCTGATTCGCCGCCCGCAGTCCCCGAATCCCCGGATTCCGAGCCCCCGGAGGCGGGCTCGCTGCCACCCGAGCCGGTGCCTCCCGAATCGCCTGTACCGGAACCGTCACTGCCGGAACCGGATTCAGCGGATGCGGATTCGCCGGACGATGGTGCGCCGGACGTGGCGGATTCGCCGGACGATGGTGCGCCGGACGTGGCGGATTCGCCGGACGACGGTGCGCCGGACGAGGCGGATTCGCCGGAATCCGTCACCGACGTGCTGGTGGACGTGGCGCCCGTCGACTCGCCGGAGCCGTCGGAGTCGGCCCGGGCGGTGCCGTTGCCGCCGAGCAGGACGATGCTCACGCCCGCCGCTGCTGCGATCAGTCGGGTTCGGTGGCTGTAGGTTCTCATGGCTGGGGACCTTCTGATCGGGGCCTTCGTATCTGGGGACCTGGCGCGTTCGGAGATCTGGCGCATTGGGTAAGGCTGCACGTTCACTGTCCGCCTCCGCGCCGTCGCGGTCGTCTGTGTCATGACGGAGATCGCAGCGCCAAACAGGTTCGGTGTTGTTCCATCCCGCTAACGACCAGGACACATCCGTTTAACGGGTGCGGTCTGATATGGATACCGAACTTGGGGACACCACAGAGAGGTCGTGACCGATGTCCGAAAGCCTGTCCGGAAAGATCGTCCTGTCCGGAAACCAGTACGGCAAGGCCGAGAATCGGGTGGTCCGGATCGTCCGCGACACCGCTCGCCACGAGATCCGGGATCTGAACGTATCATCTTGTCTGCGTGGTGATTTCACCGACGCCTATCTGACCGGTGATCAGAGCAAGGTGCTGCCGACCGACACGCAGAAACAGACCGCGTACGCCTACGCCAAGAAGGTCGGCATCAGTTCGCCCGAGGAGTACGCGCTGGCGCTGGCCACGCACTACGTCGACGACATCGAACCGGTCGACGAGGCGCTGATCGAGGTGGAGGAGTTCGCGTGGGAGCGGGCGATCGTCGACGGCGAGGAACATCCGCATACGTTCGTGAAGGCGTCGGCAGAGGTGCGCACCGTGGCCGTCACCCACAACAAGGAGCACACCTGGGTCGTCTCGGGTGTGAAGGACTTCGTGCTCCTCAAATCCACGGGCAGCGAGTTCAAGGGCTTCTTCGTCGATCCGTACACGATCCTGGAGGAGACCGACGACCGCGTGATGGCGACGTCGCTGGTGATGCAGTGGCGGCTGGTGGGTACCGATCCAGGTGAACTCGGCTTCGACGGTCTGTTCGCCCGGATCCGCGACATCGCGATCGCCAAGTTCGCGACCGTCCACTCACTCGCCCTGCAGCAGACGCTGCACCGCATCGGCGAGGCGATCCTGGAGGAGTTTCCGCTGGTCGCGGAGGTGCGGATGTCGGCACCCAACAAACACCACTTCGTCTACGACTTCTCCGCGTTCGACGACGTCGAGAACAACAAGGAGGTGTTCCACGCCGACGACCGCCCGTACGGCCTCATCCAGGCCGCGGTCTCCCGCGAGGACGCTCCCGACGCCGGCCCGGCCTGGGTCACTTACCGCAACTGGCTATAGATTCGTGGAAGTTCGTCGGCCGGGCACCGGAGTTCTGGATCGAGGTCAGATCCGGTTTCCGTCGAGGATTACGTAACGGGTGATTCCGTCGGCGTGGACGACCTGGATGATCGTGCCGTCGGATAGCCGTTGCGGCGGGCCGGTGTGTTTGCCGGGAATGGAACGGACGTCGAGCAGATGATCGCCGTAGCGCACGACGTTGGTGGTGTACCGGTCGGTGCCGGGGTCATAGCGCAGCAGGGTGAGGTAGTACGTGCCGTCGGCACGGGTCACCAATGTGGGAGTACCACTGCCGGAGGATATCTGGGGTACGCCGAACTGAAGGTCGGTGAAACTCATGGTGCCCCCGGCCACGAAGGAATGCGGGTTGAACCACACCAGGCTGGTGCCGTCGGTCGCGGGATCGCCGCCCGAACTAAGCAGGTAGACGTTGCCGTCGCGGAAGATCGCGGGCCCGGCGGGTGCGTTGGTGGAGATCGTTCTGCCCACCGCGTGGGTTGCCCGGTCGATGATCACCAGTGTGCGGCCGCCGCTACCGGTTGCGACGTTCTGATACAGATAGCCGTCCTCGCCCTGTCCTTCCAGTACGGCCAGTTGTATTGCGCCCAAGGCAGTTCCGTCGATGGTGACGGTCTTGTTCCGGCCCGAGGGGTCGACCGCGTTGACGATGGTGCTGCCGTCGTACTCGGTGGTGACGTATATGCGGGGACCGGCTGCCGGGTCGGCGACGGCGTCGCCGATCGGCCTGCCGAGCAGGTCTGTCGTCACGGCCGCGGATACCCCGAGCGGATGTTTGTGCTGATGGAGTGCGCTGTTGCCGTCCGGAGTGGTGGTGACCAGATAGAGGACCTTCCCGACGCTGCTGAACCGCGGCTTTCCGTGCGGCCGTCCGGCGAATGCGCCGATAGGGTCCGTCATCGAGACTCTCATGCGGTGTCCTCAGGGCTCAGAAGCGTGGGGGCTCAGAAGAGTTGGCGGGCTCAGGACGGTTGGGTCACTGGAACGTCAGGTGGTCGTCGCGCCGCGGGACACCCGGGGTAGCCTCCCGCGGTGCGACGACTCACACAACTGTGCCAGCCAACGGACGCACAGAAATCCGTCACATGACGGATATTCGAGCGCCAAAGGCGCGCGGATCGCTATCGTCCTGCGACGAAAGCGGCCAGTTCGACGCGCGTGCGCAGACCGAGCTTGGTGAGTGCGTGCGACACGTGCGTTTGCACGGTGCGTGTCGAAATATGCAGGCGTTCGGCTATTTCCGGTCCATTACACCCGTCGCCGACCAATTCGGCAATGGCCCGTTCGGTCCGCGTCAGGGCATCCCAGCCTGTCTGTGGCCGCTCCCGGGTGGCGCTGGGGGTCAATCGCAGGCCGTGTGGGCGCAGCCGCGAACACAGGCGTTCGGAGATTGTTACCGCACCCATCCCCTGGGTCAGAACCAGTGTCTCGTGGGCGATGCCGCGGGCGAGGGCCTTGTCGCCGGCCGCCGCCGCGGCGCAGGCGGCCTCCTCGAGCGCCCGGACCCGGCCGACCTGAAAGCCCACCGCGTCATGGGCTTCGGCGGTGCTGCGCGCGGCAGCGACAACCGTCATCGGGTCGGCGCCCGAGAGCGCCGTGGCCGCGATGGCGTTTATGAGATCGACATCGCTTGCAGCCCAATCTGATTGCGGGTAAGGCTGCGAATCAAGGTCGTCGACCAGGCGGTGCAGCAGTGCCTCGTCGCCGGCGCGCAGCCCGATGCGGGCGCATTCGAGGCCGAATTCGGGCATCCACATGTAGGCGCCATGCGTGTGCGCGCGGTCCCACACCTTCATCGCCGCGGTGGCCGCCGGCCGCAGTTTGCGGGTCGCTTCGAGCAACTGGACGGCGGTGGCGTCGATCATCGGGATGCCGAGCTGGTCGGGGAGTCCGCGGGCGTTCCACTCCTCGATCCGGGTGGCGGCATCGGCGAACTCGCCGGTGAGGATCGCGGCGTGGATGCGTCCGCCGACGGCCAGCGATGTCCAGCCCATGTCGGCGGTGGCCACCCGTTCGAGTCCGGCGTCGAACGAGGCGGCGGCGTCGGTCACCCGCCCCAGGTCCAATTCGATTCCGCCCTGGATGAATTCGTGGTAGGCGATCATCCAGTCGGTGCCCCGGTTGACGCGCAGCCCGGCCACCGATCGCAGCAGGTCGGCGGCCGGTCCCGCGCCGTGGGCATACTGCTCGATCAGCGGCACCCAGATGTCGGCGTCGGAGGCACTGTGCTCGCCGCGGGCGCCCTCGTCGGCATCCCGGCGGGATGCGATCAGGATCAAGCGCAGCGACTCGTGCAGGTCGCCGAGCATCATGCGACGCAGCGACTCGGCCACCACCCCGGACAACGGCCGGGAGTGCGCGTGGGCCACGTCGAAAAACGGTTGGCGCGGAACAGGTTCGGCACCTTCCATGATGCCGACGTACCGGCGCAGGTCGGTGAGTTCGGTGATGGTCTCCTCGTCGAGGGGTAGCGCCAGGGTCTGGTCGATCAGCTCGCGGGCGCGCACCGTGTCACCTTTGGTGATGACGGCGAACAGCAGCACCTGGTGCAGGTCGGTGATCTCCTCGACGGTGGTGGCGTGGGCCAGGCCCTCTTCGGCGACCTGTGCCGCGCGGGTGAATTGTCCGGTGCGGGTGAGGGCCGTGGCGAGGTTCAGATGCATCGCCCGCAGGTTCTTCGAGGCCGTCACGTCGGCGGGCAGGGTGTCGAGCAACTCGACGGTCATCGCCGGGACATGGCCGAGTTCGCGCTGGGCGGCCGCGACTGCCGCCGCACTGCGGTCGGCGTCGGTGCCGGCGGCGACCGTGTGATGCGCCACGACCTGCGTTCTGCGCCCGGCGCCCGGGTGATCGGCAACGGCCTGATGCAGGACGGTGCGCAGTGCCGGCGCGAGCCGTTCGTACGTGACGTCGGCGTACAGATCGTGGGTGAAGTGCAGCGTGTCGCCGGGACCGGTGCCCACCACACCGGCGTCGATGCTGGTCTGGGCGGCACCGACGAGGCCGACCGGGGACGAACCGTCGAGGGCGGCGATCTCGGCGAGCGTGGCCGGACCGCCCCATACGGCGAGCTTCTGGGTCAGTTCGCGGGCCGCGGGATCCAGTAGCGCCAGATGAGATCCGATCGCTTCCTTGATACCGGCGTGGACGCCCGCGACGCCGTCCGGATCGACCGTGGCGACACCGTCGATCACATGTAGGCCGCCGGTTTGGCGCAATGACCGCAGCAGCGAGAGTGCGTGCATGGGATTGCCGCCCGAACGCTCGAGGACCGCCCCGACACCGGCACCGGGAGTGGCATGCAGGGTCCCGGCAGCCAGGCTGATCAGTTCCGCCTTCGACATCGGCGGCACGTACCATTCGCGGACATCCGGCAGGGACAACAGGCGGGTCAGCTGTTCGCGGGCAGGTAGCTGCCGACGGGTCAGGATCAGCACGAGCGGCAGATCGCGGGCGGCGCCGGTGAGCCTGGTGAAGAGTTCGAGGCTGGCGGCATCGGCGTGGTGGGCGTCGTCGACGGCCAGCACGACGGGCCCCAGGGCACACATGTCGTCGACGCACGTGTAAAGGTCGTCAGCGAGATCGTCGGGGACGGGGGCGTACATGTCACGGCCGAGCAGGGCCGCGGCGACGGCGTAGGGCCTGCGCCAGGACAGGTCGTCGGCCTCCGCGCGGCGCACCGTGCAGACTGCCCCGCCGAGTCGTAGCGCGGATTGAGTGGGCAGGGCGTCGAGCAGCTCGCGCAGGATATGGGATTTTCCGGTGCCGGGCCCTGCGGTGATCACCAGCGTCCGGTGCGCGCGGGGGACGCCGTTGAGGGCTGCGGTGAGCGCGTCGGTGAGTTCCGCGATCGTCGCCGACCGGCGGGAACTCTGCGGCGCGGGCACGCGAACAGTGTAGTCACCGTTCACATTCGGCCGGTGCATACCTGCAAGTTTGTGATAGCGAATCGAAAGTGGGGACGATCACAGTGGCGCAGGTCACAAGGTCCCGTCGCTGTTCCGGGGGATCAGCAGTGCGATTCCGAATCCCAGGAACGAGGCGCCGGCACCGATCACGAAGCACCAGCGGAACGCCGACTGGTCGGGGTAGTGGTGGCCGGCGACGGTGACCGTGGAACCGGTCAGCACCATGGCCATCACCGCCGACGCCGATGTCGTTCCGATCGACCGCATCAGGCCGTTGAGGCCGACGGCCGCACCGGATTCGGCGGCGGGCACGTTGTCCATGATGAGTGTGGGCATCGCCGAGTAGGCGACGCCGACGCCCGCCGCGCAGACGACGGTGGCGGCCATGATCTGCAGCGGTGTGTCCATCAGGAACAGGGCCAGAACATATCCGGCGCCGAGCAGCGCGGCGCCGATCAGGAAGGCGGACCGGCCGCCGATCCGCCGGATCAGCGTCCCCGACACCGGCGACATCAACAGCATCATGCCGCCGAACGGCGCCATCCACAGACCGGCCTGCAGTACGGTCTGGCCCAGCCCCGCGCCGGTAGCGGTCGGTGATTCCAGCAGCAGCGGGATGGCGACGGACTGCGCCATCATCCCGAATCCGACGGCGATCGAGGAGATGTTGGTGCACAGAACCGCCGGACGGGCGGTGGTGCGCAGGTCGACGAGCGGGTCGTCGTGGCGCAGTTCGTACCAGCACCACACCAGTAGGACGACCAGCCCGCCGGCGAGCAATGCCAAGGTGATCGGTGCCGACCAGCCCCAGTGGTTGCCTTTGGTGATCGCGGTCAGCACAGCGATGAGACCTGCCGACAATCCGAGCGCGCCGATCAGATCGAGCCGTCCGCCGACGGCGTCGTCGATGTGCGGGACCACCACCAGCGTGAGCGCCAGGACGATCACACCGAGTCCCCCCGACATCCAGAACAACACATGCCAATCGGCGGACTCGCTGATCCATGCGGCCAGCGGCAGGCCGATGCCGGCACCGACACCCATCGTCGCCACCGCCATCGACGTCAGATGCTCGGGGCGGCACCACCGAGCAGCGTGGCGGTGATGACCCACGACGCGTTCTCGATGGTCGTGCCGAGGGTGGTGGGCAGTTCCGGCTGGATCGGGATGATCAGTGTCTGCATCACCGCCGCGACCAGGCCACCGAAACACAGCACCGCGACAATCGCGAGGGCCCGCCCGGCACTGACATCTGCGCGCGGGACAGCCACGTCGTCGGGGTGGTCTCCGGTCGGATTCTTGTCGGCGAGATTGCTTGGTGCCGACGCTATTTCGGGGTCCCGTGCTGGTAACGACATGGCACCTCCTGGCAAGCACACTACACAGGGGTCGTCATCGCGCCCGGCGCAGTGTTCGGCCGTCGTGCCCGCGCCGGGTGACGGGCTGGGCTACACCCGGGTACGCCTATGCCCAGGACCGCATGGTGTCGACGATCGGGGTGGTGGGCCGGCCGAGAATCCGGGACAGGTCGCCGGTGGTCAGGGAGAGCTGATCGTCTCGGGTGCCCTCGTTCAGGCCCACGACGAGATCGACCACCGGTGCGGGCAACCCGGCGGCAGCCAGCGCGACCCGCTCCTCGTCGACGGTGATCGCCTTGTATTCGATCGGCTTGCCCAGCACCTGCGATGCGGCCTCGGCGAACTCCGGCCACGTCCAGGCTGTGTCTCCGCTGACCTCGTACACCTTGCCGTCGTGGCCGTCGGTGGTGAGGACGATGGCGGCGGCCTCGGCGAAGTCGGTGCGCGGGGCGCTCGCGATACGGGCGGTGGCGCCGACGCTGTTGGCGATGACGCCGGTGGCCTGCGCGACACCGAAGTCGGGCTGGTAGTTCTCGGTGTACCAGCCGTCACGCAGGATGGTGGTGGTCAGGCCCGATGCGGCGAGGTATTCCTCGGTCGCCTTGTGTTCGGGCGCCAGGACCAGGGTGCTGACGTCCGCCCGCGGGGCCGACGTGTAGGTGATGCGGCGAACCCCGGCGGCGACGGCGGCATCGATGGCGGCCCGGTGTTGCGGAAGCCGTTTGCCCACTTCGCTGCCCGAGATGAGGAACACCTCGTCGGCGCCCTGCAGTGGCGCGGCCAGCGTCGATGCGTCGTCGAGGTCGATGGTGAAGGTGGCCACGCCCGCGTCGGCGAGTTCGGCGAGGCGTTCGGGGTTGCGTCCGAGGGCGCGGATCCGGTCGGCGGCCACACCGCGGGCCAGCAGTGCGTCGATGGTGAGACGGCCGAGTTGTCCGGTGGCTCCGAAAACGGCGATGGTCATGATTGCTCCTTACTGTGCCGCTCGGGCGGCGCGGATGGATGGGGTGTGGCGGGCCCAGAATGTGTTGGGCTCAGAATGCGTTGGGGCCGAACCGCATGACGGCGACGAACAGCGCGAGCGCCAGCAGTACGACGTTCACGACGATCGCCTGCGTTTCGCCACGACGGCCGTGGACCACCGCGGCAAGCACCATGGTTACGGCTAGGCAGACGGCGGCGATCGGGGTGAGGACCGCGGCGATGCCGGTGGCGCCGGGCAGGATCAGGCCGATGGCGCCGAGGATCTCGGCGATCCCGATGAAGCGGATGGTGCCGAGCGAAAAGTCGTTCACCCATGGCAGACTCGCGGCGAGCTTCTCCTTCGGCTGGGTCGCCTTCATCAGGCCGGACGCGACGAAGACCGCGGCGAGCACGCCGGCGATGATCCACAGAAGAATGTTCATATCGAGCTCCCTACTTGAATGTTCAAGATGAAACTCTAGCAGATCTTGTTGAAGCGTCAAGTAGCGTTAGGATGTCGGTATGACCGCAGAAGACGACACCCCGTGGCTCACCCCCGAGGAGCGCGGCGCGTGGCTCGCCGTCGCTGCGTTGATGGTCCAGTTGCCCACCGCCCTCGACGCGCAACTCGAACGAGATTCCGGGCTGAGTATGTTCGAATACATGGTGCTCTCGGTGCTGTCCGAACAACCGGACCGGACGATGCAGATGACCGAGATCGCGCGGTTCGCGTCGTCGTCGCTGTCACGTCTCTCGCACACCGCCAAAAGGCTGGAAAACGCCGGCTACCTGACCCGGCGCCAGGTCCCCGGCGGCGGACGACGCACCAACGCCACCCTGACCGACGCCGGCTACGCGAAGGTCCAGCTGACCGCCCCCGCCCACGTCCGCGAGGTGCGGCGCCTGCTCATCGACACCCTCGACGCCGACGAGATCCGCGTGCTCGCCGGAATCGGCCGCAAGGTCGTCCACGCCATCGACCCCGACAGGAAATGCGGATAAGTCACTCTGAGGCGACATGTGCTGACTCAATCGTGACGGCTCTGACATCGATGAAGGCTTGCTTCCGGTTCCGGAATCCAGAGTTGTCGGCAATGTGTGTGCGTTGCGCGGTCACTGCGCAGGGGTGGTCGGCAGATCAGCGAGCCGTCGAGCCGGGTACGGCCTCAGGTACTTTGTCGTTGGCTCGTGACAACACCAGAAAGCGGGCGCGGAGAGTCTCGACGGATCGGTCGTACGCGTCTTCCAACTCGACCACCCTGGTTCCGTGCGCCGGACATTCCCGAGATTCTTCGGTGCACTCGGGACCTGAACATTCACGCCATGCGCGGACTTTCGAGTCACCGGCACGCCGAACGGCGAGAAGTTCGTCATCGAGCAGGAAGTCGACGGGGGGTGCGGCGGGGTGGCTTTCGAGCCAGGCCAGCGCGCCCCGTTTGGTCTGGGCGGTCGACCCCCAGGCACGGGCCTCGATCAGATGCACCTCGACCTCGTCCGGGTCGCCGCCGACGTTGCGTACGTGGAGCGCCGATTCGCTCCACACCGACGACTGGTCGTCGTCGTGCGCGATCAGCGCGTCGATGTAGTCGGGATCGTTGCCGAGGGCGAACGCGATCTGCGCGGGTGTGAGGCACCCCGGTGGTTGTTCGAGATGCATGAGAGTGAGCGCCTCTCGACCGACGTTCAAGTCGATGTCGTCGGGGTCCGCGGCGGGACCGGCCTTATAGACGTTGTTGTCCTTCACAGTCGCAATGTAGCTGCGGCCTCGGACATTCTCCTCAATGATGCTCTCGGGTCTGATAGACCCGAAGGCATGGTTTCGGATCGGGTGTTCGGTGCGGTGACGGTTCTCGAAGGGCAGGAGCGTGGGGCGTTCCCGTATGGCAATTCGGTGCTGGTGGCCGGGTCGGCGCAGCAACTGTTGATCGATCCGGCACTAGGTGTCGACGGGTCGGTGCGGGCCGATGCGGTGGTGATCAGTCATGCGCACGAGGACCACATCGCCGGGCTGCGGTACTTTTCCGCGCCGGTCTACACGCATCACCGGGATGTCGAAGCTGTTGCGTCGCTGGAGGTTCTGCTCGATTCGTACGGCCTCGACCCGGCCGACCGTCCGGAGGTGGCACGGATCATCGATGAGCAGTTCGGGCTGCCGAGCCGTCATCACGGGGTGCAGGGCGTCGACGACGGCGAGGTACTCGACCTGGGGGATCGCACCGCAACGCTCGTCCACCTACCCGGGCACACGCCGGGACACAGCGGTGTGCTCATCGAACCCGACGGCTTCTTCTATGTCGCCGACATCGATCTGACGTCGTTCGGGCCGCTGTACGGCGACCTGCATTCCAGCGTCGATGACTTTCTCGCCTCGATCGACCGGGCCGGGGCGATCGATGCGCGCTGGTACGGCACCTTCCACCAGAAGGGCGTCGTGGAAGGCGCTGATGAGTTCCGCAAGCGGCTGCGCGCCTACCGCGAGATCATCTTCCGGCGCGAGGAACGGCTGCTGGAGTTCCTGACCGAGCCACACACCATCGGCGAGATTGCCGACTACCGGCTGGTGTACCGCCCCCACGTCGACGCCCCGTACGTGAGTGCCGTCGAGCTACGTACCGCACAACTTCATGTGGAACGTCTGGTCGGTGTGCAGCAGGTGGAACTCGCCGAGCCGGGGCGGTACGTCCGGGTTCGCTGAGGTGCGCGGTGCTCACTCGGCCGTCATATGGACGTTTCGTCCGGCCACCCATCCGCCCCAGGTCTGGGTGCACAGGGCCACCGCGATCACCGAGAATGCCGCCGCCCACGACCCGGTGACATCGTGGACGACGCCGAGCCCGAACGGTCCGGCCGCCGCGAGTACATAGCCGAGACATTGCGCCATCCCCGACACCTGGTTGGTCTGTTCCGCAGACCTGCTGCGGCGCACCATGAACAGCAGGGCCAGGCCGAGCGCCGAGCCGGGGCCGAACAGCACGAGCATGCACCAGAACGCCGCCCATACGTCGGTGCAGAGCAGTCCGAGCAGTCCGGCCGCGCTGCTGCAGACGGTGACGATCCCGGCCCAGCGCTGATCGGCGAATCGGCCGGCGACGATCGGTATCACCAGCGAACCGACGATCGCGGCGAACTGACCGGCGGCGAGGACGGTGCCGGCCTCGGTCCGGTCGTAGCCACGATCGGTGAGGTATGTCGGGATCCATGCCACGAAGGTGTAGAAGACGAACGACTGCGATCCCATGAAAATGGTGATGGCCCAGGCGATCTTGTTTCCCCACAGCGGGGCGGGGCGGATGTATGAACCCGAATGCGTTTGCCGCAGCTGAGGTATCCATACGACGACGGCGACCATCGCCAGAATCACCCACGACGCCAACGCCTTTCGCCAGTCGCCGCCGAACCGGTCGTCGATGGGGACGGTGAACGCCGCCGCCACCGCGGCTCCGCCGGTCATCGTCATCGAATACAGCCCGGTCATCATGCCGGCGCTGTGGGAGAAGTCGCGTTTGATGAGACCGGGCAGAATCACATTGCATACACCGATGGCCGCACCGACTACCGCGGAACCGGCGAACAGCCAGGGCGTTCCGGGGATCGCGCGCAGCATGATGCCGGCGATCAGCACGACCATCGATCCGAAGACGGCGCGTTCGAACCCGAATCGGGCCGCGAGCCACGGCGCGAACGGGGCGACGAGTCCGAAGAACAGGATCGGCAGCGTCGTCAGCAGGCCGGCGGTTCCGCTGCTGAATCCGGTCGAATGCCGGATGTCGGAGACCAGCGGTGCCACGGACACGACCGCGGGCCGTAGATTCGCCGCGACCAGCATGACGCCGACGGCCGTGACGACGATCCACACCGTCGACGGTCTCGACGGTGACTCGTGAACACGCTCCGGCGGCATACCTGCGAGCCTCTCATACCCACGGGTGGTCAGATGGTCAAGCTTGCGCTTGACGCGGCGTCAACCGGCAGGGTGAGTGAGGTACCGAAGAGATGACACTTGATGAAGGGCGGCGACATGACCGGCGAGCAGTGGACGATCCAGGAGGTCGTGCGGTCGTCGGGCGTGACGAGCCGGACGCTGCGTCACTACGAGCAGGTCGGGATACTGCTTCCGACGGGAACCGGCGCCGGTGGGGTGCGGCTCTACGACGAGGATGCACTGGTGCGCCTGCAACGCATTCTTGTGTTGCGGGAGTTGGGAGTTGGGCTCCGCGAGATCGGGGACGTACTCGACGCGGGTGTCGACGCCGTCGAGGCGTTGCGTGCTCATGTCGAGAAGCTCGAATCCGAGCGTGCCCGGCTCGCGGCTGTCGTTGAATCGGTGCGGTCAACCATCAAAGCACTGGAGAAAGGGGAACAGCTCGTGGCTGACACGATGTTCAACGGATTCGACCACACGCAGTACAAGGACGAGGTTGTGGATCGGTGGGGCGAGGAGGCCTATACCGCTTCCGACACCTGGTGGCGGTCGCTCGACGGCGCCGGCCGGAAGGCTTTCGAGGACGAATCATCCTCGCTGATCAAGGGTTTCGCCGATGCTTCGGCGCGCGGGCTCGATGTCCACGGTAGTGAGGTGCAGGCGCTGGCCCGGCGGCAGTACGAATGGATTCGGGCGAGTTGGGGCGGCACGGCCCCGTCGGCCGAGGCGTTCACGGGTCTGGGCCAGATGTACGTCGACGACCCGCGGTTCGGCAAGACCTACTCGGTCGACGGCCGGGAGTTCGCGGCGTTCGTCCGCGACGCGATGGTGGCGTTCGCGGAGAAGGAGTTGTAGTAGGTTTGCAGGTCCTGGGGCAGTGGGGCTCGGGACCTGCGCACTGAATGTAGCCCGGCAGTCCGTCCGAAATCTATTGCTAGACAGTCTAACCCAGGTGGCATGGCCCTGTCTGGCAGTGCGGTACTTCCATTGACGGCGTAGCGGTACAGTTCGCCGTCGAAGAACGCGGTCTCGGTGGCCACCGACGTCGGGAAACGCATCATTCTCCATCCGGTCGCATCGATCAGGGGCAGGCACAGGTCGGGGACCTGACCGAAGGTTCCACCGTCGGCGTAGAACACGAAATCGGCTTCGTCCCGGAGGGTTCCGGCCGTGATGAGTAGCGGTGCCGATGAGTCGATCGCCGGACACCCAGGACGGGACGTCAGCTCAGGGCAACCCGCATTTGCAGGCCGTCGGGATCTTTGGCGACTGTCGTCACCCGTCAATGATGCCGGCTACGTTGCTGGGTGGGGCGGCTGATCAGCCGCCCGGATATCGGCGTCATCGCCTCCCAAGCAGATCGACTATGTGAGGACCCATGGAGTGATCTGACGCCAAAGCTACGGCCGCATCCGCTCTGGTGGCCAGTTCGAGCGGTTCGATGCCGAGAACGATATGAGCATGTGTGATGCGGTCGAGCGTCGCCCCGACCAGCGGAGCAACCACTCGAAGCGTCGAGTCCAAGACGTCTCCCCGAGTTGATCCTCCGTGGACGATGACGTTGCGACACCGGTACATACGACGCAGTGATCCCTCCACGTAGTCGCTGACCTGGGTGAGCATTCCTGTGGGATTCGCGAGAAGTCGGTTCATTCGGGTTACGGCGGCCGCGTCGCTGGGTAGTCGCCAAGTTCGGAGCAGTGGGATCTGTCCAGTGTTACGCAACTGGTCGGCGATGATCTGGGATCTATCCCGATTCGTCTCCGCGACATCAAGACGCGCGGACAACTCGCGGCCGGTTCCCCTTTCTGGGTCGATTCGGTACGACAGGGCGGTCAGTTCAGCTCTTGGCCACGAACATGCGACCAACCGGGCCGCGTGAGTGGCAGCGCCGACTTTGCCCTCCTTCTTGTCGCTGTCCTGAGAGTCGGTCAACAACGCCTCCAGCGCTGCCCACGCACCTGAGATCGCGGGAGCCAGCCCTCCTGAGTTGAGTGGTGCCGCCAGTTCCAGCGCGTCATCGATGGCATGCCGTTCTGCCGCATAGGTTTTCGCGGGGATGACATCGAGCAACTGCCCTTCGGTCACCAGAGACATGATTGCGGCATTGCGGTCGGGAACGCGTAGCTCAATGAAGCGATCTTCTGTCTCGACATACACCTCGCTACTAAACACGATGTGACGGTTCGAATGAGCAAACCGCGCTCGGGCACGCATCCGCTCGATAACCTCGGAAACCAACTCGACGGCGCGCTCAGCATCGCGGGCCTCCACGGTGTAGTTGAATGCGCCGAGCGCCGGTATGGAATCGAGACTTCTCAACTTGTCGGCGATCGGACCCGGTAGACTAGCGTGACGTGTGAAGTGGGGCAGGGGATCTGCCAAGCGGACGATTTCTGGAAGATCGTTCACTCGTACCCAGATACTGAACATGCGGGGACCTTTGTCCGCGAGTTCGGCAGCTTGTACGAGCAAGTCGACGGCGGAGCACTGTGAGTGCTCGCCCAACCAGCGTCGTAGGCCCACGAGACTGTGGCCGGAATCGAGGAGATGGGCCGCAGTTGCGCGAGCCGCACGTTCAGCACCGGGAGGCTCGTCAAGGGCGACCTGCGCTGCCCACCGGTCGAGATATCCGGGCCGCGCGACGTCGATGACATGACGTAGGCGGCGCCGACCATCAGACCGGACGGTGAGGTCTGACCGGAGACACTGGGTCAGCTGCTGTCGGAGCTCTTTGGAGCCGAACGCCGCGTCCTGGCCAAGCCGCGCCTCTAGGCTACGTTGCAACCAGTTAACGGCAGAGGGGCTGAGTACCTGCCGGTCAAGCCATTGTCCGACTTCATGAAGTTCTTCAAGTGTCAGGAATGTACCCACATCCCACAACCGTCGTGACCAGGGAGTTCTCGGGTTGGTGAAGTCCCGGAATCTGGCATTGACGTGCCGACTGTACGCTGAAGCAGGATCAGTACCTGGGCTGCTCAACGACTATCCCCCTGAGTCGTGGAAAAAAGAAGGGGCGCGACCGAAGCCGCGCCCCTTGAGGGTTACTACCCTTGTTTAAGTTCTATGTCCGTTCACTCGGACTCAGCCACTATAGCACGTCAGTGCGCGGGGCCGAAAACTCCAGTCCGGGTAGTCCGGGCCTTGGTTGGGTGGAGTTCTGGTCGTCCGTAGGATCGAGCGCTTGTTGAGTCCTGATTCAGACAAGTCAGGGGCTGCCGGTCACGCCGCGAGCCCCACCCATCACTGTGCACGATTACCTGTGACGCTCAGGCAGTTCCCCATCGACCGATCCACCTGAACCAGCGGTCTGGGACCCGCCCGCTGCACAAAGGCCCATGGCGCCCACACACTCTGATGGCGGCTTGCCTATTCCCGTGTCGGTGGTCGCGCGGGAGCCGGTCGGGACGGTGGTGAGGTGCGGGTGTCGAACTGGGTGCTCGCGAGACGGCGTTCGGTGATGCCGACGAGATCGAGGATGTCGTGGGCCAGGTAGCCGGTGGTTCCGCGTTCGATGACCTTGCGAGTGAGTACTCCTGCGTCCGCGAGTTCTTCGAGTGCGTTGCGGGCGGTGTTGAAGGAGGCGTCGATCAGTCGTTCGGCTGAGCGTGCAGTGAGCACGGGTGCTTCCGGGAGGAGCGACAACATGCGTTGCGCTGCCGAGTTGGCGCGCAGAGTCGTCCGCAGTCCGCGCTCAGCTCTGTTCTGGTGGACCTTGTGATGCCATGCGGTTTCCAGTGCCGAGACATCGGCCGCGAGCTGTGCGGCCTGGTCGATGGTGATGGATGCCGCTTCGACGAAAAACGTCAGCCACGCCGTTTGTCCGTTACCCGCCTCGGCTCGGTCTGCGGGTCCAATGTATCGGTAGCTGTTCAGGCCTTCGACGTATCGGTCACTCAGCGTTGCCAGCACGAGGCTGACGGGCAGGACGGCGTCGGGCGATAGCCCGCCACGCGCCAGGACCGTGTGAATCAGGGCCCTGCCGACTCGTCCGTTCCCATCGGTGAACGGGTGGATCGTCTCGAACTGCGCGTGAGCCAGGCCCGCCTGGATGAGTGGCCCGTGCGAGGCGCCGTTCATGTACCGGACGAGATCATCGACCAGGGTGGGGACCATCTCCGGTGGTGGCGGAACAAACTGCGCGCTCAGTGGATTCCAATTCGAACCTCCGATCCAGTTCTGGACCGTGCGGATTCCTCGATGCCGGTCGTCCGGCAGCAGACCATCGTGCAGCGCCTCGATGTCGGTGATCGTGATGGTTGGTGAGCTCACGAGTTCACCGGACGCTGTGCGCAGGACGGCGATGTTGTTTGCGACCAGTTTCGCCTTGTCGCTGAGACCCCGGACCTTCTCGGTCAGGCCCAGTTCGGCGAGCGCCACCTGCTGCGGCGACGGTGCGATGCCTTCGATCATCGAACTGGAGATGGCCTCCGAACGGGTGAGGAGCCGGGAGATCGCCGCCAGGCCACGTGAGCCGGGGAGCACGGAGAGGCCCCGGATTGCCCGTTCGGCGGCGGCAGCTGATGCTCCGAGGGCGCCATCGAGGGCCAGTGGGCGTCCGCACAGCATGTCGGGGACGTACGCCGAGTATCGGCCACCACGACGGTCTGCCGCGACCAGGCCTGACTGGTCAGCGGGTTGCCAGTGCCGGTGGATGAGTTCGGCCATCGTTGAAGGTTGTGACCTTTCTGTGAATCGTCAGGCGGATCATTGAAGTTTATAGGTCAAACTTCAATGAGCAGACGGTTCGTTGAAGGTTAAGTGCCGAATCATGAGTTGAGTGGAATACGCTCAAGTCTGTTGGTGTTGTCGACTCTGTAGGCTCATACTTGAGTCTGTTGGACTAAAGAGAAAGGCAGAAGCGAAGTGGACAGCTTCACCCCCACGACCAAGACGCAGCAGGCGCTGAGCGCCGCCGTGCAGGCCGCGACCGCTGCCGGCAACTCGGACGTGCGTCCCGCTCACATCCTGGTGGCACTGCTCGATCAGTCCGACGGTATCGCCGCGCCGCTGCTCAAGGCTGTCGGAGTGGACCCGTCGACGGTTCGGACACTGGCCCAGGCGATCGTCGACCGCGCGCCCACCGTCGCCAGTGCCAGCGCGACCCCACAACTTTCCCGCGAGTCGATCGCGGCTGTCAGCGCCGCGCAACAGCTCGCCGGCGAACTCAACGACGAGTACGTCTCCACCGAACACCTCGTCGTCGGCCTGGCGACCGGGGACTCCGACGTCGCGAAACTCCTGCACAACCAGGGTGCGACCCCGCAGGCGCTGCGCGAGGCGTTCGTGTCCGTACGGGGTACGGCACGGGTGACCTCCGCAGACCCCGAATCGACGTATCAGGCGCTGGAGAAGTACTCCACCGATCTCACCGCCGCCGCCCGCGAAGGCAAGCTCGACCCGGTCATCGGCCGAGACTCCGAGATCCGCCGCGTCGTGCAGGTGTTGAGTCGGCGTACCAAGAACAACCCCGTGCTCATCGGCGAGCCCGGAGTCGGCAAGACCGCCATCGTCGAAGGGCTCGCCCAGCGCATTGTTGCCGGCGACGTGCCGGAGTCGTTGCGCGGCAAGACCGTCATCTCCCTCGACCTCGGTTCGATGGTCGCCGGTGCCAAGTACCGTGGTGAATTCGAGGAACGCCTCAAGGCGGTCCTCGACGAGATCAAAGGCTCCGCCGGACAGGTCATCACGTTCATCGATGAGCTGCACACCATCGTCGGCGCCGGTGCCACCGGCGATTCGGCGATGGACGCGGGCAACATGATCAAGCCGATGCTCGCGCGCGGGGAACTGCGCCTCGTCGGTGCGACGACGCTCGAGGAATACCGCAAGTACATCGAGAAGGACGCCGCCCTCGAACGGCGCTTCCAGCAGGTGTACGTCGGTGAGCCGTCCGTCGAGGACGCCATCGGTATCCTGCGCGGCCTCAAGGAGAAGTACGAGGTGCACCACGGCGTGCGCATCACCGACTCCGCATTGGTTGCCGCCGCAACACTTTCCGACCGGTACATCACCTCGCGGTTCCTGCCCGACAAGGCCATCGACCTCGTCGACGAGGCCGCCTCCCGGCTGCGGATGGAAATCGACTCGCGCCCCGTCGAAATCGACGAGGTGGAGCGGATCGTCCGCCGCCTGGAGGTCGAAGAGCTTGCGCTGCAAAAGGAAACCGATGCGGCATCCAAGGAACGGCTGGAAAAGCTGCGGCAAGAACTGGCCGACCAGAAGGAGAAGCTGAACGAGCTGTCAGCCCGCTGGCAGGGTGAGAAGACCGCCATCGACTCGGTGCGTGATCTGCGTGAGGAGCTCGATCGTCTTCGTGGACAGGCTGATCGGGCCGAACGCGACGGTGACCTGGGTAAGGCCGCCGAACTGCGGTACGGCAAGATCCCCGGCCTGGAGAAGCAACTCGACGCCGCCGTCGAGAAGACCGGTGCCGCACCGGGGCAGGACGTGATGCTGCAGGAGGAGGTCGGCCCTGACGACGTCGCCGAGGTCGTCTCGTCGTGGACCGGTGTGCCCGCCGGTCGCATGCTCGAAGGTGAGAGCGCCAAGCTGCTCCGCATGGAAGATGAACTGGGACAACGGGTCATCGGGCAGAAGGATGCTGTCACCGCGGTATCCGATGCCGTCCGCCGGGCCCGTGCCGGTGTGGCCGACCCGAACCGGCCGCTCGGGTCGTTCCTGTTCCTCGGGCCCACCGGTGTCGGCAAGACCGAACTGGCGAAGGCGCTGGCGGAGTTCCTGTTCGACGACGAGCGTGCCATGGTGCGTATCGACATGAGTGAGTACGGCGAAAAGCACAGCGTTGCACGGCTCGTCGGTGCACCTCCGGGGTATGTCGGGTACGAGTCGGGTGGTCAGCTCACCGAGGCCGTCCGTCGTCGCCCCTATACCGTCGTCCTGTTCGACGAGGTGGAGAAGGCGCACCCGGACGTGTTCGACGTGCTGCTGCAGGTGCTCGACGAAGGCCGGCTCACCGACGGGCAGGGCCGCACCGTCGACTTCCGCAACACCATCCTCATCCTGACGTCCAACCTCGGGTCGGGTGGCGACAAGGACTTCGTGATGGCCGCGGTGCGTTCGGCGTTCAAACCCGAATTTGTCAACCGCCTCGACGACGTCGTCATCTTCGACGCACTGAGCGCCGAAGAGCTGGTGTCCATCGTCGACATCCAACTCGGGCAGCTCGGCAAGCGTCTGGCCCAGCGCAGGCTGCGGCTGGAGGTGTCGGCGAACGCCAAGAAGTGGCTGGCCGACCGCGGATTCGACCCGCTGTATGGCGCCCGGCCGCTGCGTCGGTTGGTGCAGCAGGCGATCGGCGACCAACTCGCCAAGTTGTTGCTGGCCGGGACGGTGCGCGACGGGGATGTGGTGCCCGTCAATGTGTCCGCCGACGGGGAGGGGCTGGTCCTGGGGTAACCGGCCGATCTACGGACTGCTGATAGCCGGCGGTGCCCGCGAGGTAATTCCTGCGGGCACTGCCGTCGCCTCCGGGGTGGTCGCGTCAGGTGTCGAATGGTCGCCGGACCCTTCGTGACCCTCGCTCCTTCGTCGCTTCGGCCTCAGGGATCAAGGAGGTGATTGGTTCGTTCGTCGCTTCGGTCTCAGGGGTCAAGGTGGCGGATTGCTGGGAAGTAGGTCGGTCTTGGGCGCGTAGGGTGGGGGGATGTCTGGATTCGGTGAGGCCGGGACCGCGAAGTATGTTGCGCTGACGACGTTTCGGAAGGACGGGACACCCGTGTCGACGCCGCTGTGGGCGGCGCTCGACGGGGATCGATTGGTGATGTGGACGCGCACCGAGTCGTGGAAGGTCAAGCGAATCCGGCGCAATCCCGAGGTGATCGTGCAGGCGTGCGACGCCCGGGGCAAGGTCCTCACGGGCGAACCTGTGTCCGGACGGGCCGAGATTCTCGACGCCGCCGGCACCGAACGGGCGCGCGGACTTATCATCGCGAAGTACGGGGTCGCCGGGCGGATCACCGTGCTCGGCAGCACCCTGCGACGTGGCAAGGGTGGCACGATCGGCCTGTCGATCAGTCTTGCGAGCCCCGCCTGACCGTCACTGATGTCGTAGTGGGCACGTAGTCTGGCCGGGTGACCGGGGACCTGCTGCGTATCGCGCCTGCCGAACTGCTGCGGCGGTTCGGCGGTGGTGCCATGAACAAGGGCACCCGATACTCCAACACCGGCATGGTCCTGGAGTACGGCTGGAACCAGCGCGGCGAACTGACCGGCACGTGCCGGGGTTCGGGGCGGGAGATCTACCAGGTCACCGTGACGTTCAACGGTGTCCCGTCGTCCCGCACGATCGCGAACGCCAGGTGTACGTGCCCGGTGGGGATGTTCTGCAAACACGGGGTGGCGTTGCTACTGGTGGCGGCCCGCGGCGGCGCGACGCGCCCCCCGCCCACGGTGTCCTGGCGGACGATGTTCTCGGGAGTGCTGGCGGAGACCGAACCCGGGGTCGCGGACACATCGTCGCAGGTTCGTCCGCTCGCGCTGTGCTTCGGCGTGGAAACACCGAACGGCTACTTCGCGCAGTTGGCCGGCAGCTCGGACCCGATGCTGATGCTGTATCCGATGACCATGGGCAAACGTGGCAAGTGGATCAAGACGGGAGCCTCGTGGGCGAACGTGCTTGATTCGCGGGGCTGGGACTTTCCACCCGCCCAGGAGATCGCCGTCACCGCATTGCACAGAGCGCTCACCGGCAACTCGTACTCCTATGGCGCCGAGCGGGTCGGTCTGTCCCAGGCACCTGTCACGTTCTGGACGTTGCTGGAGGCGGCGCAGCGGGCTGGGGTGACACTGATCGCCGATCCCGCGCTGCGTGCCACGTCCGTGCGGGTGACCACCACCCGGCTCAGCTACACGCTGCGGGCGCACGCGACGGGGGCGCAGCTGACCACGGTGTTCGAGATCGGTGACGCCGACCCGCTGCCTGCCGGGGAGGTGCGCGGACTGCTCGGTCCGGCACGTAAGACGCATGGGCTGTGGACCGTTCGCGACGGCACGCTGCTCCTCGCGGCCTTCGACCCGGTGCCCAGTACGGCTGAGCTCGACGCCGCCCGCACGGGGGAGGACGTGCTCATCCCGGCCGACGATCTGCCTGAATTTTCGGCCGAGGTGCTGCCGCGGCTGTCGCGGGCGCGCAGTGTGCACGTGCACGACGAGCAACTGTTCGCCCCACCCCGCATCGAGGGTCCGTTCGCGGTGCTGACGCTGTCGCCGGGAACCGGTGGTGGTGCGCGGCTGTCGTGGAGCATCGGATACCAGGTAAACGACACGCGGCACGTCTTCGATCCGGCGGAGGCGGTGACCGTCGCCTATCGCGACAAGGCGGCCGAGGCCGCGCTGTGGGAGTCGTTGCGGCCGGAGTTGTCGGCGACGGCCTGGATGTGCCGGGCGTGGGCGGTGCATGCGAGGGAATACTGGCAGCGCCGGTTGTATCGTGAATCCTCGGTCGCTGTGCTGGACGAGCTGGACCTGCTGCTCAGCGGTCAATCGGCCGAGGCGCTCATCGCGGCGTCGAGCATCGTGAGTCTCCTTGTACCGATGGAACTTTCCGGTGTCGAGACGGCTGTTCTCGTGGTGGAGGCGCTTCCCGAACTCGACGAACATCCCGATGTGATCGTCGACAACCGGCTCGACATGGACTACCGGCCCGCCGGTGCTGCTCCCAGCATTGAATTCTCCTCGGAGGACGGCGAATTCGGCAACGACTGGTTCAGTCTCGGGATCACCGTCACGGTGGGGACCACGGCGGTGCCCGTTGCCGATGTCATCCGCGAAATTGTCTCCGGTGCAACGCATATGTTGCTCGCCGACGGTGTGTATTTCTCCCTCGACACCCCGGAACTGCGCAAGCTGGCCGACCTGCTGGCCGAGGCGCGGGCACTCGGCGAGATCGAATCGGGCAAGGTGCACTCCGGAACGCTCAACGCGACCTTCTGGGAGGAACTGCTCGCACTCGGGGTGGTCGACGAACAACTGGCGCGCTGGCAGGAGCGGATGTCGGCGCTGGCATCGGCCGTTCCGCCCCATCGGCTCGATCCGCCGAACGAACTGCGTGCCGACCTGCGCGACTATCAGCGGTCGGGATATGACTGGCTGAACTTCCTGTGGGACAACGAACTCGGCGGTATCCTGGCCGACGACATGGGCCTGGGCAAGACTGTGCAGGCGCTCGCGCTCATCAGCCGCGCGGTGGCCGAGGATCCGCACACGAGTTTCCTGGTGATCGCACCGACCTCCGTCGTCGCCAACTGGGCCGCCGAATGCCGAAAGTTCGCACCTGAATTGGAAGTGGCCACCGTGACGGCCACCCGGGCAAAGACCGGGAAGAGCTTCGATCAGCAGGCGACCGGTACCAATGTGGTGGTCACCTCATACACACTACTGCGCCTACTGTTCGACGAGATCAACGAATACTCCTGGAGCGGAGTGATTTTCGACGAGGCGCAGTTCATCAAGAATCACACCGGGAAAACTCATCAGTGCGCGCGGCGGCTCGATTCGGGATTCAAACTCGCCATCACCGGCACCCCGATGGAGAACAATCTGATGGAATTGTGGTCGCTGCTGAGTGTTACCGCGCCCGGACTGTTCCCGTCGCCGGTGGCGTTCACCGACTACTTCCGCAAACCCATCGAATCGCATTCGACGCCCGAGCGACTGGGGGTGCTGCGCCGGCGGATCAAGCCGGTCATGTTGCGGCGCACAAAGGATCAGGTCGCCATTGATCTGCCGCCCAAGCAGGAACAGGCGCTGGTGCTCGATCTCTCGTCGCGGCACCGCAAGATCTACGACACCCGGCTGGCCCGCGAACGGCAGAAAGTGCTCGGGCTGCTCGGTGACTGGGAGAAGAACCGCTTTCAGGTGTTCCGTTCGCTCAGCCTGCTGCGTCAGCTCAGCCTGCACGCCGCGCTCGTCGACGAATCGCACCACGGGGTCTCCTCATCGAAGGTCGACTATCTCACCGAACAGTTGCCCGAACTGGTCGCCGAAGGCCACAACGCGCTCGTGTTCAGTCAGTTCACCCGCTTCCTGCATATCCTCACCGCGCACCTGGACAAGGTGGGTATCGCCTACAGCTACCTCGACGGGTCGATGAATGCCGCCGAACGTGCCGACGCCGTGCGGCGGTTCACTTCGGGGGAGACCAAGGTGTTCCTGATCAGCCTCAAGGCCGGCGGATTCGGGCTCAACCTCACCGAGGCCGACTACTGCTTCGTATGCGATCCGTGGTGGAACCCGGCCGCCGAGGCGCAGGCCGTCGACCGCGCCCACCGGATCGGCCAGACGCGCCCCGTCAACGTGTACCGGCTGGTGTCGGCGGGCACCATCGAGGAACGGGTGGTGGCGCTGCAGGACCGCAAACGCGCCCTGTTCGACGCGGTGGTGGACGACGGCGAACTGTTCGGCACCACGATCAGCGCCGACGACATCCGCGCGATGATCGGCTGAGCCCGCGTCAGCCCAGCATGCGCAGGGCCATGAGGGTGTACACCCTGGCGGCGATGAGCAGGTCGTCGACGACCACCGATTCGTCGGGCTGATGGGCCTGGGTGTTGATGTTGCCGGGGCCGAGGACGACGGCCGGGATGCCGAGGTCTCGGGAGATGAAACCGCCATCGCAGGCGGCCGTCCAGCCGCCCACGCTGGGCGCCCGGTCCTGCGCGGTGATCGCCGAACGAGCCGTGTCGATCAGGGGATGGTTCGCATCTGTGACGAAGCCGGGCATCTCCATCGTGACTGTGACTGCGACGTCGATGCCGTCGCAGTCGATGCCGGTCTCTGTGATGCGCCGGCGTACCTCCTCGGCGATCTGCTCCGCGGACTCGCCCGGCATGAGCCTGCGGTCGACGCCGAGCGAACACATCGGTGCGACCACTGAGATGCCCTGTCCGCCGTGGACAGTGCCCACATTCCAGGTGCCGAAGCCGAGCAGGTCGTCGGGGTCGGCGGCCAGTCGATCCTGGTCGTCGGAAAGCAACCCGATGATCCGGGCCGCGGCGTTGATCGCGCTGCGGCCGTCGGCGGGTCTGCCGCTGTGCGCGGCGCGGCCGGTGACCTCGATGTCGATGTACGACGCCCCGCGGCAGCCGCGCACGATGGTCAGGTCGGTGGGTTCGGCCACCACACAGCCGAGGAACGTGTGGTCGGGGGGACGAGTGACGAATCGGCGGACGCCGAGGCCGTGTTCCTCCTCATCGACGGTGCATACCAGCCGGACCGGGCCGGTCAGGGGTACGTCGTGGCGGCGCAGCACGTCCATCGCGGCGAGCACCGCGGCCAGGCCGCCCTTCATATCGGTGGTGCCGCGGCCGACGAGCAGGGTGCGGCCGGCGTCGTCGACGGCGCGCCGCACCCGGTACGGGTCGCCCGTCCAATTCGGGCCGGCCGGCACCACATCGGAATGGCCGAGGAACATCAGGCCGGGTCCGGTGGCGGCGGGTGGCAGCCAGGTGACGGTCACGTTGGGCCGACCCGGCGCCACCTCGTCGGTCTCGGCGATCAGGCCCAGGCCGGTCGCGGCCTCGATGAGCACTCCGGTGGCCGCAGCCTCCGAGCCACCCGGATTCTCGCTCGGCGCCTGCACCAGTGCGCACGTGAGCCCTTCGATCAGGCCGGTGTCGATGTCGTCGCAGATCAGCCGCTCGGTGTCTGTCAGCCGGTCTGGGTCTGTCAGCCGGTCTGGGTCTGTCAGCCGGTCTGGGTCGGTCAGCGGGTCTGGGCAGGGAACTTCGGGGCTCACGCGGCCATCTTCTCACCGGCATTGACCTAAACCCCACCGATGGCGGCAAGCATCGCAACTATTGTCGCGCCGGGGGCTATCGGTGGGGTTTGGGTCGGGCGGTGGTGGCAATCGGTACGTCCGCGGGCGCCCGATAGTAATGTGGGGCCCGATGACCATCATCTATCTAGTGCTCGGCGTTCTGGCGCTGGCAGGTGCGGCGGTTCTGCTGTACCTCGACCGGCGGCGATCGGTCGTGTCCCATCATCAGCGTGCCGCCTGGGGTGAGCAGCACGGATTCAAGTTCCGCGAGTCCGACAGCAAACTCCGCAAGGTGTTCGTCAGGGCCGGGATGAACGTCCCCGAGCACGTCGAGGTGGCCGCTGTGGCCTACGGCGAGTACGACGGCGCCGAAGCGGTGGTGTTCGACCTTCAGGAGACGGCCACCGTCATCGCGGTGCGTAGGTCGTTCCCGTCCCGCGTGGTCGTCGACCTGCGACACGAGGACGTGCTGGCCCCCGCTGAAGATGACGTGGAGTTGCTCGGCGCGATGGGGCAGCGCGTGATGTTCTCCAACAACCTCGACGTGGCCCGCAGAGTCTGCGACCGGCGCATGGTGGTACTGGCCAACACCGCCCCCACCTACGTCGAGGTGCTGTGGAACGAGGGCCACTGGGCGCTCGGTTCGCTGCCGCTCACCGACGACGGCGAGGAACTCGACACAGCGCTGGAGGTGGTGCGGCGATTTGCTGACCTGCTACGGGTGCTGCCGCCGCTGCAGGGCCCACAGGACACGCCCGACCCGCGCGATCCGCATGGCCCGTCCCGGCCCGAACTGGCCGACAAGAAGACAGAGATGCTACGCGACAGTGAGCGGCGGGCCCGGGCAGAGGCATCCAGGTCCGAGTCGTCCAGATCCGCCGTCGCCGCACCCGCTGAAGGCAGGCACGGAGCCGGTAGGCACGAGGCGGGTCGTCACGATGCGGGCCGGGGAGGCGACCGGCATCCCGGGCGCCCGACCACCAGCCCAGGCATACCAGTTGCCGGGCAGCAGGCACATCGTCGCCCGCCACCCGTCCGGCCGGGACTGGCGTCCAACACATCCGCACCAATCGCCGTGCCCGTGACGTCGACCGGTGCGCGGTCGGGACCACGGCCACAGCCGATTCGGGCCGGTGACACAGGCGGTAGGGACACAAGCGGTAGGGACACCGGCGCTAGGGACACAGTCGGTGTCGATCCTGTCGATGACGCGGTGGCCCCACCCGTCCCCGCCCGGCCCATCCCCATCAACCGGCCCGGTCGGCGCCGCCAGGAAAGTGAGTAGCTCCCGCGATGAGTCTCGATGCAGCCAAACGTGAACGGCTGGCCCGGCTCGTCACCGAACTGGCCGTCGTCCACGGCCGGGTGACCCTGTCGTCCGGCAAGGAAGCCGACTATTACGTCGATCTGCGCCGGGCGACTCTGCACCACGAGGCGTCACCGCTGATCGGGTCGCTTATGCGGCAGCTCACCGATGACTGGGACTACGACGCCGTCGGTGGCCTGACCCTGGGCGCAGACCCGGTCGCGACGTCGATCATGCACGCGGACGGCCGCCCCATCGACGCGTTCGTCGTGCGTAAGGCCGCGAAGGCGCACGGCATGCAGCGGCGCATCGAAGGCCCCGACATCGACGGCCGCCGGGTACTGATCGTCGAGGACACCTCCACCACCGGTGCGTCGCCGTCCGAAGCGGTGCGTGCGGCCCGCGAGGTGGGGGCGATAGTGGTGGGCGTGGCGACCGTCGTCGACCGGGCCACCGGCGCCGACGCGGTGATCGGGGAGCTCGGTGTGCCGTACCGGTCGCTGCTCGGGCTCAGTGACCTCGGTCTTGGCTGATCCGGGTCCGTTGGGGCCGTCGGGGGTGGGCGCGTCAGGCGTGGATCGTCACCGGACCCTTCGTGACCCTCGCTTCTTCGTTGTTTCGGCCTCAGGGATCAAGATGTTTGGTTGCTTCTTGGTTGTTTCGGTCTTGGGGGTCTAGATGTTTGGTTGCTTGTGACGGGGGAATCTGTGGGCGGGCCGACTGAGTGGCAGGCGGGGGAGCCTGTCGGGGTCGGGCCGTGGGAGGGGGCGTGGCCGGAGGGGGCGCGCTATGATCCTGAGCTGCTCACGGCCGGTGACACCCGCAATGTCGTCGACGCGTACCGGTACTGGACGCGGGAGGCGATCGTCGCCGATATCGACGCCCGGCGGCATCCGTTTCACGTGGCCATCGAGAATTTCGCGCACGACGCCAACATCGGGACCGTGGTGCGCACCGCGAACGCCTTCGCGGCCGCCGCGGTGCACATCGTCGGGCGGCGGCGCTGGAACAGGCGCGGGGCGATGGTCACCGACCGCTACCAGCATCTGATGCACCACGAGACCGTCGACGAGCTGATGGTGTGGGCGGGGGAGCAGGGGCTGGCAGTGGTGGCCGTCGACAACACGCCCGGATCGGTACCGCTGGAGACCGCGGACCTGCCGCGCGAGTGCGTGCTGCTGTTCGGTCAGGAGGGACCCGGCGTGAGCGACATCGCGCAGCGGCACGCGGACCTGACGGTGTCGATCGCCCAGTTCGGGTCGACGCGCAGCATCAACGCCGGGGTGGCCGCCGGGATCGCGATGCACGCGTGGATCCGGCAGCACGCGGACCTGAATCAGGCCTGGTAGCCGACGCTCAGACGGTGTCCTCGGCGGCCGGGGCGTCCTGTGCCGCGGTCTCCGGGTTGTTCTTGGCGGCACGCTTGCGGCGGTACCACTCGATCGCCATCGGCGCCACCGACAGCACGACGATGAGAATGAAGATCGGCTCGATGAGTTTCTGGACGATCTCGAACCGGCCCAGCCAGTAGCCGAGCAGTGTGATCCCCGCACCCCACACGATGGCGCCGAGCACGTTGTAGAAGGTGAAGACGGCGAACTTCATCTTGGCGGCACCGGCGACGATCGGGGCGAGCGTGCGCACGATCGGCACGAAACGTCCCAGGAAGATGGTGATCGGGCCGTACTTCTCGAAGAACTCGTGCGCCTCGGTGATGTAGCGCTCCTTGAGGAAGCGGGCGTCGGGTTTGAACATCTCCGTCCCGACGTACCGGCCGATCCAGTAGCCGATCTGGCCGCCGATGATCGCGGCGATCGGGATGAACAGCAGCAACTGCCACAGCGAGGCGAACTTGTCGATGTCGTCCTTGCCGCCGGCGGCGACGACCATACCGGCCACGAACAGCAGCGAGTCGCCCGGCAGCACCGGGAACAGCACACCCGACTCGATCAGGACGACCAGCAGCAGACCCCAGAAGGCCCATGCGCCGAACCAGCTGAGCACATTGATCGGGTCGAGGATGCCGGGCAGGGCAACCGTGGTGGTGGTCTGGGCGAGAACGGTGTCGATCACGGGGCTCGAGCCTACCGGTAGTGCCTGAGAAGTCGCTCAGGGTGAGACGCGGATCAAACGGACACCCCGGTGTGCAGGCGTGCACGCACACGAACGCGCACCGCTTGCCATACTGAGTGGGTAGTGAACCCACTCGACAGGCCGGTCCCCGGCGCCCCAAGCAGAGCGATGATCGTCGCACGCCTGCGCCGTCCGCGGGAAACCTGAACCACCTACACGGTTGGAGGACAGAAAAATGCCCATCGCCACTCCCGAGCAATACGCCGAGATGCTCACCAAGGCCAAGGAGGGAGGCTACGCGTTCCCCGCGATCAACTGCACCTCCTCGTCCACGATCAACGCCGCCATCAAGGGCTTCGCCGACGCCGGCAGCGACGGCATCATCCAGTTCTCCACCGGTGGCGCCGAGTTCGGTTCCGGCCTCGGCGTCAAGGACATGGTGACCGGCGCGGTGGCCCTGGCCGAGTTCGCGCACGTCGTCGCCGCCAAGTACGGCGTCACCATCGGCCTGCACACCGACCACTGCCCCAAGGACAAGCTCGACACCTACGTCCGGCCGCTGCTGGCGATCTCCCAGGAACGTGTCGACGCCGGTAAGAACCCGCTGTTCCAGTCGCACATGTGGGACGGCAGCGCGGTACCGATCGACGAGAACCTGCTCATCGCCCAGGAACTGCTGAGCCTGTCGGCCGCCGCCAAGATCATCCTGGAGATCGAGATCGGCGTCGTCGGTGGCGAGGAGGATGGTGTCGAGGCCGCCATCGACGACAAACTGTTCACCACCCCCGAGGACTTCGAGAAGACCGTCGATGCGCTCGGCGTCGGCGAGAAGGGCCGCTACCTGCTGGCCGCCACCTTCGGCAACGTGCACGGCGTGTACAAGCCCGGCAACGTCAAACTGCGTCCCGACGTGCTCAACACCGGCCAGGAGGTTGCCACCAAGAAGCTCGGTCTCGCCGAAGGTTCCAAGCCGTTCGACTTCGTCTTCCACGGCGGATCGGGCTCGCTCAAGAGCGAGATCGAGGAATCCCTCAGCTACGGCGTCGTCAAGATGAATGTCGATACCGACACCCAGTACGCCTACACCCGGCCCGTCGCCGGCCACATGTTCAGCAACTACGACGGTGTGCTGAAGGTCGACGGCGACGTGGGCAACAAGAAGGTGTACGACCCGCGCAGCTGGTCCAAGCTGGCCGAGACCTCGATGAGTGAGCGGGTCGTCGAGGCGTGCACCGACCTCAAGTCGGTCGGCAAGTCGATCAGCGCCTGACCGTTGGTGAACGGCAGCGGCCCGGACAGGAATACTCCTGTCCGGGCCGCTTGCCGTTTCGCTGCTGCTACTCGGCGTTACACACCTTCCACTCGCCCTCGACCTTGCGCAGCACGATGATCACATCGTGCTGCTCGGAGGGCCTGCTGGTGTTGACGGCCTCCACCTGCACGTTGGCGGTGCCGTCCTCGTTGATCATCGCCGCGGTGACCCGGTTGATCCGGATCAGCTGATCGGCTTCCTTCTGCTGCTCGTAGATCGCCCGGTACTGGTCCTCTTTGCCGTCCCACTGGGTGAACTCCTGGCGTTTGGGATCGCAGGTGATCTCCCGCAACGTGCTCAGGTCACCCTTGTACAGCGCCCGGCCGTATGTTTCGGCGGTCTGGGCGGCCCGATCGACATCGGCCGTCGATTTGTTGGCGCTCCGCATCGACGTCACCAACATCACCAGGGCGATGATGGCCGCCACCGCTACGAGTGCGCCTACCAGCCACCACTTCTTCTTGCCGCCACCGGCCGAGGCCGTGGCACCGACCGTCGTAGGCGTACGGGGTGTCGTCGACCAGCCGTCGGTCTTTGCCGCTGCGGCCGCCCCAGCGCCCGCGGCCGTTCCAGCCCCTGCGACTGCCCCTGTTCCCGTGACGGCCGCAGCGGGTTTGACCGGTGCCGCCACTGGGCGTGCCGCCGCCGGGCGGGGCAGTTTCTCCACAGGGGCCTTGACCCCGGGCATCTTCGGGGTCTTGACCGTCGGCGCCTCGGACGCGGCGACGTCCGGACCCGCGGCCGGCCGGGGTTTCGAGACAGGGGGTTTCGGGGTTGGGGGTTTCGGGGTTGGGGGTATTGAGACCTGGGGTGCCGGGGTCTGCTTCGGCTTGTCGAGCTCGAGGGTTACCGGTTCCTCGGCGGGCTTGGTGCCGGGCTTGGCGATGTCCGGCACCGCGGCGGCTGCGAACTTCTTCGTCGCCTGGTCCGGGGGCTCCACTTCGGTGGTCGCGTCGGCGTCATCGGCTTTCCCGGCCTCGGCGACGACCTCGGTGGTCGCGTCCGGTGCGATTTCCGTGGTCGCGATTTCCGTGGTCGCGATTTCCGTGGTCGCGATTTCCGGAGTTGCTATCTCGGCAGTTTCGATTTCGGCAGTTTCGAGCTTGCCGGGTTCGATTTCGGCAGTTTCAAGCTTGCCGGGTTCGAGTTCGGTAGTTGCGAGCTCGGGGGTTTCGTCCTTGCTCGACACGTCTGTGGTGGTGTCGGGCTCGGCGGTGGGGGAGTCGGCTTCCTCGGCGGCGGTATCGTCTGTGCTCGGATCGTCGGTGCCAGCGGCCTCTGGTTCGGTGGCCTCTGGTTCGGACTCTTTTGCGCCCGACTCTTCTGCTTCCGGTTCTTCTGCTTCCGGTCCTTCCGCTTTGGCTTCTTCCGCTTTGGCTTCTTCTGCTTTGGCTTCGTCGTCTCCGGTGATCGCCGCGGTGGCCACGGCTCCCGCGATAACCGCTCCTGCCGCGACCGTGGCTACTCCCGGTCCGTCCGCGCCAGTGTCGGTGCTGTCGGTTTCTGGGCTGTCGGTTTCTGGGCTGTCGGACTGTGTGCTGTCGGACTCAGCCACGTCTGCCGGTCGCGTGACGATTTCGGCGGGTGCCGTGTTCTCGGGCTCGGTGGAGGTTGCGGGTTCGGTGGTGGCGTCGGGCTCGGTTTCGGACTCTGCCGTCTTTTCGGACTCTGCCGTCGCTTCGGGCGCTGCGGTCGCCTCCGATTCGGCGGTCGCCTCGGGCTCTGTGGGCTTTTCGGGCGCTGCGGTCGCCTCCGATTCGGCGGTCGCCTCGGGCTCTGTGGGCTTTTCGGGCGCTGCGGTCGCC
>NZ_JAGQTN010000308.1 GCF_020438995.1 Gordonia sp. (in: high G+C Gram-positive bacteria) | reverse complement strand
TGATGGGCCTGCGCGCCATCCCGTTCGTCGTCGGTACGCGGCTCGTCGGCGGCATGCTCGTGGTGCTGCCGAGTTACGTTCTGGCCCTGGTGATCAGCTTCATCACCGGCGGCATCATCGTGAAAACGTTCCACGATCAGCCCGCCGGTACCTACGATCACTACTTCGCGCAATTCGTCACATGGCAGGACCTGCTCGCCTCGATAGCCAAGACGTTGATCTTCTGCTCCATCGTCACCCTGATCCACTGCTACTACGGCTATTTCGCCAGCGGTGGACCGGCGGGCGTGGGAGCGGCCTCCGGCAGGGCTATCAGGGCCAGCCTCGTCGCCATCGTTCTGCTCAATTTCCTTATGACCGTGCTTATCTGGGGCCTCAACCCGCCCCTTCCATTCAGGGGATGACGTGGCAAAGCTCACCAATCAAGACTTCATCCGCGGTTCCGGTACCACACAGAACCGGGCGCTGACCGTCGCCGGTCTGATCGCCGCGGCGATCGTTGTGATCTCGATCGTGGCCACCGCCGTGCTGTATCCGCGGATCACTGCTCCGTCGGGCAATGAATTGCAGCTCGTCGTGCCGGCGCTGGGTCCCGGCGTGAAGACCAAGAGCAAGGTGCTCCTGCGTGGGGCCGAGGTCGGCGTCGTCAAGAGCGTCGACGCCACCGCTCCGGACACGGTGAAACTCAAGATCGTGCTGTCCGACGAGGCGATCAAGAGTCTGACCGACGCCGTCGACATCGACTACCGTCCGGCCAACTACTTCGGCATCACCGCGGTCAACCTGATCGCCAAACCCGGTGGATCGCCGCTGCGGGCGGGACAGACGCTGTCGCGGGCGGACGTACCCGACTTCACGATGTCGACGATGATCGAACACGGTTCGACCGTGGTGGACGGAACCCTGTCCCGCGAGATGATCGCCACCCTCGACAAGGTCACCCAGTACGCGACCGGGCTCGCCCCGCTGATCGAGACCATGATCGTCATCAGCGACAACGTCGCTCGCACACAGAAGCAGCTGCCGAGCACCCTGCTGGCCAAGATGAACGACATCACAGATGTGTTCCCGGAGGCCAACAAGGAGACCCTGCGCGGTCTGGACGCACTCACCAACAGTGTCTTCAACCGCATGCCGGACGGCTCCCGCGGTGTCGACGAGGCCTACCACAAACTGATGAACGATTCGCTGACCGTGGCCGCCGACGGACTGTTCGGTGCGGCCGGCAAATTGCTCGGCTCGCACAGCACCGAACTCACCCCGTTCGTCAACTCGATCAAGGTATTCGTCGACGAGGGCCCGCGACTTCTCGGCGGACCGAAGACGATGTCCAAACTCACCATCGCGGTGAACAAGTTGCAGAGCACGTTCGCCGGCCCTCCCGGAGAGCAGGCGCTGCAGTTGAGGCTGGTACTCGATTCGATGCCCTCGCTGTCCCAGACACTGGCGAGCGTGGGACTGCTGCCCGGCAGGAACTACGCCGCCGGCAACAAGAAGAAGACGGCCCCCGCCCAGAAGAAGGCCCAGCAGAAGACCACCGGACTATCGGGAAGGGGTAACTGACATGTCCTCACCACGAGTACAAAACCTCAAGACCGGTTCCAAGGTCGCCGTCGTCGGCGTGCTCACCGTGTTGCTGTTCATCCTGGTGATCAATGCGATGCGTAACCCGGTCGACGTGAAAACCCATAGCTACAGTGCCGATTTCACCGACGCGTCGGGTCTGCACCCGAACGGCGACGTGCGCTTCCGGGGTAAGCGGGTCGGCAAGGTCACCAGCGTGGAACTCACGCAAGGGGCCGACAAGTCCAAGCCGCTGGCGCATGTGGAGTTCACGCTCGACAGCGACCACACCATCACCGACACCACGACGCTGGCCATCAAGTACCAGAACCTGACCGGTGTCCGGTACGTGGATGTCCGGCCGGGTGAGCAGGACGGCCGGCGGGTCAGCCACGTCCCGACCGATCGGACGGTGCCCTCGTTCGACATCACGCGCCTGTTCAACGGTCTGCAGCCGGTGCTGGTCACCATGAACGCCAAGGACATCAACCAGTTCAGCGAGAACGCCATCGCGCTCCTGCAAGGTGACGGCAGCGGACTGGGACCGATGCTCGACAGCACACAGAAGCTGACAAAATTCGCCAAGAACCGTCAGCAGCTGATCTCCACACTCACCGCCAATCTCGCGCGGGTCAATGAGTCCATGGGCGGCCGCAACGAGAAGGTCATGGAATTCATGCACGCCGTCGATCTGCCGATCAGCAGTGCGATGACGGTGCTCAATGAATTCGCCGTCACCGCCAGTGCCGGACCGGGCCTGTTCGAACCACTCGAGCGGATTCTCGCCGCGGTCGAGATCAGGGAGGACACCGACATGGCGCTCCGGATCAAATCGGTGTTCAAGGACGCCACCACAGCGCTGGGCGTCTTCGAACTGATGCCGAACGCGCTGGCCGGAATCAAATCCGCGGGTGACTACGCACCCGGAATCCCCCCGTGCTCCAAGGGGAACGTGTACATCCCCCTGGAAGCGACATTCTTCATCAAGGGCAGCGAGGTGGTCCTGTGCAATCCCTGAAACTCAAACGCGGCCTGACACCCAAGCGTGGAAAGGGCCGTAAGGAAGGGCCGAACGAAAAGCTGGTCGGTCTGGCCGTCATCGGGACCGTCGTCATGCTGCTGGTGGCGCTCTTCGTGGTCTACCTGCGTCCGCCCGGCAAGAAGGAATTGTCGTTCGCGGTCACCGACGCCGCCTCGCTGAGTACCGGTGTTGACGTGCGGGTCGCCGGCATCGTCGTCGGCAAGGTCACCGACGTGTCGATCAAGCCCGATCACGTGCTGGTCAAGGCCAAGATCGACAAGTCCACCTTCGTCGGCGACCGCTCGACCGTCGACGTCCGGATGCTCACTCCGGTCGGCGGCTACGCGATCACCCTGATCCCGTCCGGAACACACGAATCGTCGGCGACCATTCCGGTCGACCGGGTGACCGTCCCCTATTCGATCGGTGACGTCATCCAGGCGGTTCCGGACACCACCGACGAAGTCGACACCACCCGTTGGCATTCCAACATCAAGCAGGTCGCCGATGCGTTCGGGAGCAACACCACCTCGCTGCGCTCCATCGTCGACGGGCTGGATTCGGTGTCGGAGGTGTTCGCCAAGCAGCGCACCCAGGTCCACCAGATCACCCGGCTGGCCGCGGACTACCTGAACACCTTCAACACCAATCGGGACTTCGTATTCGATCTGGTCAGGAAGATCGATACCGTCGTCACGACGTATCACATCAATTCCGCCGGATTCAATTACGCCTACTACCTGTTCTCCAGTGTGCTTTACCGGGTTGGGCCCTCGATCCGGTTGTATCTGGTCAACAGCGACCAACTGGCTCCGCAGATCCATTCGATAATTGCCGATATGCGCAAGATCGTCAGCGAATTCGAGCCGACCATCACCGGATTGCTGGCTCTCAAGGACAAGCTCATGGCCGGACTCACACCGGAGAACCTGCGCCAGTTGAAGAACGGGCAACTGTCCCTGGGCGGCCTGTGCATCCCCGTGCGCGGGAGGAAGTGCTGACATGACACCAGACAGTAGGACCGACACCGGCAACGCGAGCGCGGGTCGCAAGAAGCCGATGCTGATCGCGGTACTGGCCATCGTGGTCATCACGGCGATCATCGGTGCCGTGGTCGGCCGGGGGATCAGCTCGGGCAGCTCCACGGTCGACGGTGCGCAGGGCGGCGACGGTTTCTGCGCCAAGCTCAACGACGTGATCGGCCTGTACAAGGGAAACCCGGTGACCCAGATGGGATTTCGGGTCGGCAAGGTCACCGCGGTCGAGAATATCGGTTCGCAGGTGAAGGTGACCTTCTCGCTGGACTCCGGACGCGCCTACCCGGCGGACGTCACCGCGGTCACCCGCTCGAAGTCACTGCTCGCCGACCGCAGCCTCGAACTGGTCGGCAACTACGCCGGCGGTCCGACATTGCAACCAGGCCAATGCATCAACAAGTCCTTCACTCCCAAGAACATCAACGAGGTCGCCGGATCGGCGTCGGACTTCCTGCGGGACCTGTCCGACAACGGCGGACTCGATCTGCAGAAGGCCCTCGACGGTGCCGACACCGCATTCTCCGGTACAGGTGCCAAGTCCCATTCGATGTTCGAGAACGCGGCCAAGGCGGCTCGCGATCCCGACGGCTTCACCGCCGATATCGGTTCGGCCATCCGGGACATGGCTCCGCTGACCACCAGCGCGCTGAAGAACTGGGACACGATCCTGTCGATCACCGGGCAGGCGCCGACCGTCGCCGGCCTCGGCACCGACCTGTTCTACTACGTGGCCCGGTTCTGCCGCGGTATCGGCTGGGCGATCGCGGTGATGTACGACATCTGGACCAATTACGGCAGCGAGCTCAAACCGCTCATCCTGGGTCTGGCCCCGCCGGAACTGCGCGACATCGCCAAGAACCGGGCCCCCTACTGGGCGCGGGACCTGTCGAATCTGTCGCCGGCGATCGCCGACGCGCTCAAGCAACAGACATCCACCACCGGTGGCCTGTCGATCCCGTATTCGACGCCGGCGTTCAAGCTCGACAAGCGTCAGTGCGCGGCCGCGGGCAATGCGTGCGATACGAAAACGGGCAAGGTGGATGCGACCAACCTCGTGACCCTCGTCTTGCAGAAGGCAGGAATCCGATGAACGACAATTCGCGGCGAATCGCCCGGATCATGGTGGCCCTCGGTATTGTCATCGCCGCGCTCATGGCGACGAGCGGATGTGCGCTGAGCCCCAACCGGCTGCCGTCGGTGAAGGCCGGCGTCAGCAACGACTACGAGGTGACGCTGAAGTTCGCCAGCGTGCTCAACCTCCCCACCGGTGCCGACGTGATGATGAACGGCCTGCAGGT
>NZ_JAGQTN010000045.1 GCF_020438995.1 Gordonia sp. (in: high G+C Gram-positive bacteria) | reverse complement strand
GTGAATGCGGCACCACGCAGGGCCCCGACGGCGCGCTGCACGTGGTGATCCTCGCCGGCGACGTGACCTGCGCCGAGGCCAAGGACCTGACCAAGCAGTACAACGCCAAGGCGATCGCGACCGGTCAGCAGTAGACATTCGGCGACTGGACCTGCGGCCCGTCCCAGGTCCACGGCCTCCTCGCAGCCTGCCAGAAGGACCAGTCGGTCATCGGCTTCACCCCGTAGAACGTCGGCGCGAGGTAGCTATCCCCGAGCGGCTCGTTTGTCCGGCTTATCTGGTCTCGGTGTCGGTGCCGGCAGTAGTGTCAGTGGTCACTTGACTCAACTGCCCCACGCGTCCCCAACGGATTGGTAACCGCAGGATTCATGGACATCTTCAAGGTGCACCGCCAGCTGGTGGACGACTACAAATCGTTCACCACATCATCGGTTGACATCCGTGAACGACGACTCGCGCAACATGTCCGGGAGCTGGCCGACAGGGGCGAGCAGTGGCCGGAGCCGTGGCTGTCGCTGAATCCGCTGTTCGCCGGCGGCGGCTCGATCAGCGAGCTGGTCACCGAGGGCCTGCTGCACTCCGAGTGCGAACGGATCTTTCGCCCGAAGTCCTCGATGACCGATCCCGGTGGACGCCCGATCACGGTGCACCGGCACCAACGCGAGGCGATCGTCGCGGCACAAACCGGCGAATCGTATGTCCTCACCACCGGCACTGGTTCCGGTAAGTCCCTGGCCTACATCATCCCGATCGTGGATCGTGTCCTGCGAATGCGGGAGCGCCCACCGGGCGTCAAGGCGATCATCGTCTACCCGATGAACGCCTTGGCCAATAGTCAGATGGGCGAGCTGGAGAAGTTCCTGCGCTTCGGCTATGGCGAGGGCAACGAGCCGGTGACATTCGCGCGATACACAGGCCAGGAGAACGACAAGGACCGCGAGCGGATTCTGCGCGATCCGCCCGATATCCTGCTCACGAACTACATGATGCTTGAGCTGGTCCTGACGAGGCCGGAGGAACGCAAGCGCCTGGTTCAGGTCTCCCAGGGGCTGCAGTTTCTGGTTCTCGATGAGTTGCACACCTATCGCGGCAGACAAGGCGCCGACGTTGCAATGCTGGTCCGGCGGGTACGGGATGCGTGTAGCTCCGCAACTCTGCAGTGCGTCGGCACATCCGCGACGATGGCGAGCGCAGGCGATCTCGATGATCAGCGCAGCGTGGTCGCCGGCGTAGCGAGCCAGGTGTTCGGTGCTTCGGTAATCCCCGAACACGTGATCGGGGAAACCCTGACGCGCGCCACGACGGGCGATGTCGATGACTTGTCGGAGCTACGGAAGGAGATCCAGTCGGGGGGCGCCCGTGGCTCCTACGAGGATCTGACGGCGTCCCCGTTGGCAAGCTGGATCGAGTCGACGTTCGGCCTTGATACTGAAACAACATCAGGGCACACGACCCGGCGAAAACCGCAGCAGGTACGCGACACGGCCGCGCTACTGGCCGATCACAGCGGTTGCACCACGGACGAGTGCGGGACTGCGATCCGCGCAACGCTTCTCGCCGGCTCGAATGCGGTCCATCCGGATACCCATCGTCCGTTGTTCGCATTCCGGCTCCACCAGTTCTTGTCCAAGGGCGATACCGTCTACGTGTCAATCGAGTCGGAACGTACTCGGCATGTGACGTCGACGTACCAGGTCGCGGTGCCGGGTGAACCACACAAAGCCCTTATCCCACTGTCCTTCTGCCGCGAATGCGGTCAGGAGTATCTCGTTGTGGCCCGCATCGATGACCGTGGCACCGTCCGCTATCGGCCGAGGCGGGATCGCGATGCAAGTGGTGGCGACGATGCCAACGGGTACCTGTACATCTCCGAGGATCAGCCGTGGCCGCACGATCCGGTGTCCGAGGGCCGTTTTCCCGATTCGTGGATTGCCGATGGTTCGGTGATCGATCGCCTGCGACGTCACCAGCCCCGGATTGTCCGAGTCGCCGTCGACGGCACCGAAGATCCCGGCGGAATCGTCGCCACCTACGTTCCGTCGCCATTCCGATTCTGCTTGCGGTGCAAGGTTTCCTACGAGCAGACCCGCGGAAACGATTTCGCCAAGCTGGCCAGCCTCGACGCGGAGGGCCGCAGTTCGGCGGTGTCAGTGGTGAGTACTTCGATCGTCCGTTCGCTGAAAGAACTGCCCGAATCTGACCTGGACGCGGCCGCCCGCAAATTGTTGACCTTCGTCGACAACCGACAGGATGCCAGTCTGCAGGCCGGGCACTTCAACGACTTCGTTCAGGTGACGCAGATTCGCGGCGCGCTGTTTCGCGCGCTGGCCGATCGTCCGCTGCAGCACGATGAGGTGGCGCAGCGTGTGGTTGCCGCACTCGGCGTCCCGTTCGAGACCTATGCGGCCAATCCGGATGCCAAGTTCGGCCCGCGCACGTCGGCCCAGCGCGCGTTCACCGCGTTTATCGAGTACCGCCTGTACTCCGATCTGGAGCGGGGCTGGCGCGTGACGATGCCTAACCTCGAGCAGACGGCGCTATTACGCATCGAGTACGAGTCGCTGCCCGAGATCGCAGCAGATCCCGACCTGTGGGCATCGAGCCCGTCCGGCTTGCAGCATGCCGATGCAGGCGAACGAGAAGAGCTGTGCCAGATAGTACTTGACGAGTTCCGGCGCAGGCTGGCCGTTGATGTGGAGTGCTTGACCGACGACGGCTTCGAACGGCTACAGCGGCAGTCCGCCCAGCATCTCACCGGATTGTGGTCGGTCTCCGGACGCGACCTGCCCCGGGTGTCGACGGTGTCAGCACATTCCGGTGCGCCGGGCCTTCCCCGGTCGGATACCCGGATGACCGGACGGTCCGCGCTCGGTCGCTATATTCGTGACCGCAGCACGCTGCGCAATCTGGATGGCAGCAGACTCACCACCGACGATGCACAGCAGGTCATCGAAGTCCTTCTGTCCACTTTGGAACGGTGCGGGCTGCTGACTACGGTGCCGGTCCCCGATGATCCCGGTCCCAATTACCGGCTCAAGGCGTCGGCGATCATCTGGCATGCGGGGGACGGCGTCAACGCCGCACCGGATCGGCTGCGCCGGACTGCGAACGCAGATCAAGGCATTCGCGTGAATCCCTTCTTCCGCGATCTGTATCAGAAGGCCGCGTCCACACTGGTCGACTTGCACGCGCACGAGCACACAGCGCAGGTTCCGTCGCAGGTGCGTGCCGACCGCGAACACGAGTTCCGTTCCGGTGCACTGCCGTTGATGTACTGTTCGCCCACGATGGAGTTGGGTGTCGACATTTCCAGCCTCAACGCGGTCGGGCTGCGGAATGTACCGCCGACGCCGGCGAACTACGCCCAGCGTTCGGGTCGCGCCGGACGATCAGGACAGCCCGCATTGGTGGTCACCTACTGCGCAACAGGAAACTCCCACGACCAGTACTACTTCCGGCGATCACAGGACATGGTCGCGGGTTCGGTTGCCGCTCCGCGACTCGATCTGACCAATGAGTCGCTGCTGGCGTCGCACTTACATGCCCTGTGGTTGGCCGAGACCGGCGCGAGCCTCCATTCCCGCATGCCGCAGCTCCTCGATGTCGAGTCGCCAGATATGCCCCTCGTGCCTGATCTGGCGTTCACGTTGAGTCAGCCCGACGCCGTCACCCGGGCAACCACGCGTGCAGCGGCCATCATTGCGCCACTGCGTCCGGAGCTGGAGAGCACGTCCTGGTGGTACGAGGGCTGGACCGAGAAGATTATCGGTTCGGCCGCAACATCATTCAACTACGCCTGTGACCGTTGGCGCGAACTGTACCGCGCCGCCCTCGACGATCAGGTCGAACAGAACCGCATCGTGCTCGGCACCTCCACGAGTGCCAATGCCCGCCGAGCCGCCGAGTCTCGGCGCCGCGACGCCGAGAACCAGCTGAAGTTGCTGCGCAACGAGGACTCCGACACCGGCCATTCCGATTTCTACACCTACCGGTACTTCGCCTCCGAGGGATTCCTGCCCGGGTACAGCTTTCCCCGGCTGCCCCTCGCGGCGTACATCCCGGGCGGGAGGATGCCAGGTGCCGGGTCCGATCAGGGCAACTATCTACAGCGTCCGCGGTTCCTCGCCATCGCGGAGTTCGGACCGGGCGCGTTGATCTATCACGAGGGTGCCCGGTACGAGGTTCGCCGGATCCAGGTGCCGATGGCCGCAGGCGGTGTCGGCACCGTCGACCTGCAGGATGCCCGTCGATGCGAGGACTGCGGGTACCACCACGTCCGGCAGCCAGGTCTCGATGTGTGTGAGAACTGCGGAACGGTTCTGCCGGCACCCCGGCAGAACCTGATGCGCATGCAGACGGTGTTCACCCGGCGCCGCCAGCGCATCTCGTCCGATGAGGAGGAACGCCGGCGGGCCGGTTTCGAGCTCGAGACCTCCTACCGATTCAGCCAGCACGGACCGCAGGCGGGCCGCTCCGACGCCAAGATCACAGCCGATGATCTGCCGCTGGCACAGATCAGTTACGGCGACACCGCAGTAGTCCGGGTGACCAACCTGGGGCGCCGCCGACGGAGGAACCCGAACGAACTCGGGTACTGGCTCGACACGGTCAAGGGCAATTGGCTCAGCGAGAAGGACGCCTCCGATGCCACGCCCGATGACGACGGTCTCGAAGACGTGGACAAGGCGGGTATGGCGCAGAAGGTGATCCCGTACGTCGAGGACACCCGGAACATCGCCGTACTGCGGCTGGCCACTTCCCAGGACGAGACCGTGACCACCACGCTGCGCTATGCGCTGGAACGGGGCATCGAGGCGGAGTTCCAGTTGGAGGATTCGGAACTGTCGAGTGAATCGTTGCCGGACAGTACCGATCACGGCCGGATGCTGTTCACCGAGTCGGCCGAGGGCGGCGCGGGTGTCCTGCGGCGGCTGGTGACCGAACCCGACGCGCTGGCCCGGGTCGCAGCAAGGGCGCTCGGCATCGCACACTTCACCGCAGACGGAACCGATACCGAGGCGGGCAAGCAGCCCGCCGAACGCTGCGAGAAGGCGTGCTACGACTGTCTCCTCTCCTACGGCAATCAGCTCGACCACACTCGCATCGACCGTCATGCGGTACGCGATCTGCTGCTGCGGATGACCCGCAGCCAAACAACACCGAACTCTTCCGGCGCGAACAGCGACCCTTCCGAGCGGATGGCTGAGCTGCGCGCGCTGTGCGCGACCGATGCCGAACGCGCCCTCCTGGACGCGCTCGCGTCGAACGAGTACCGGCTGCCCGACGCAGTCCATGAAACAGTCGGTGATGCCCACGCCGACTTCGTTTTCCACAGCGACTCCGCCTCTGCCGCGGTGTTCGTCGACGAACCGTCCGGCGCTCCCGGACCTGGGCGTGACGATGTTGCCGAGGATTCACTGTTCGATCGGGGCTGGTCGGTGATTCGGTTGCGCGCCGATGAGGACTGGTTGACGCAGATCCGTGAGCACACATATGTATTCGGTACGGGAAGGAACTGAAGTGGGTTTTTCACCCGGCAATCTGGTGACCGCACGCGGCCGGGAGTGGGTGGTGCTGCCGGACAGCACCGACGACTTCCTCCTCCTGCGTCCGCTCGGCGGACTCGATGACGACATCGCGGGCGTGCTCGCCAGTGAGGGAGTGGAGCCTGCCTCCTTTCCGCCGCCGGCCGCCGACGACCTCGGCGACCACTTCAGCGCCCAACTCCTCACGAACGCTCTGCGGATCGGATTCCGTTCCACCGCAGGACCGTTTCGCTGTCTGGGTTCGATCGCGGTGCAGCCACGCGCGTATCAGCTTGTCCCGCTGATGCTGGCACTGCGTCAGGATGTGGTGAGGCTGCTGATCGCCGACGACGTGGGGATCGGCAAGACTGTCGAGGCAGGCTTGATAGCGACCGAGCTGCTGGCGGTCGGTGAGGCCCGCGGATTATCGGTACTGTGCTCGCCGGCACTCGCCGAGCAGTGGCAGTCGGAGCTGCGGGAGAAGTTCGGCATGGAAGCCGAGTTGGTGTTGTCATCGACGGTGCGACGGCTCGAACGAGGCCGGGTCGGCAGTGAGTCGATCTTCGAGCGCTATCCGATCACTGTGGTGTCCACCGACTTCATCAAGTCGTCGAGGAGGCGGCACGAGTTTCTGCGCACCTGCCCGGACATGGTGATCGTCGATGAGGTGCACACCTGCGTCGCCGCGGCCGGGCAGGGCGGGTCCGGCCGGACGCAGCGGTACGAACTGATGCAGGAACTTGCCAAAGACCCTCGACGTCACATGATCTTGGCGAGTGCCACACCGCATTCGGGCAATGAGGAGGCGTTCCGCAATCTGCTCGGGCTCCTCGACCCGGCGCTGGAGAGAGTAGATCTTGACGATCGCCGGGGCCGGGAGTTGCTGGCCCGCCATTTCGTGCAGCGTCGGCGGGGCGATATTCGCCGTTATCTGGACGAGGACACCCCGTTCCCGAAGGACCGGCTCACCAAGGAAGTCGCATACGCGCTGTCACCGGAACATAAGGCGCTCTTCGACAAGGTCCTGGACTATGCGCGGGAAACGGTCCGCACCGACGACGGTGAGCTGACCAAGCGGGTGAACTGGTGGTCTGCGCTGGCGTTGCTCCGTGCGCTCGCGTCGTCACCGCGTGCCGCTGCCCAAACCCTGCGTACCCGTGCCGCCTCGGCGGCAGCCGGAACGCCCCACGAGGCCGACATCATCGGGCGCGCCGTGGTTCTCGATCAGGCCGACGACGAGGCCGTCGAGGCATCCGACACCACGCCGGGCGCTGCGCCGGATTCGGGTCAGACCGCGACCGAACGCAGACTCCGTGGTTTTCTCGCGGAGGCACAGAAGTTGGAGGGCAAGGCTGACCGCAAGGTCACCGCCCTGGTCAAGGAGGTCAAGACGCTCCTCGCGGAGGGCTGCGACCCCATCGTCTTCTGCCGTTTCATCGACACCGCCGAGTACGTCGCCGAGCAGCTCGACAAGGCGTTGGGCCGCAATGTGACTGTGCGGTCGGTGACGGGCACACTGCCACCTGCCGAGCGTGTGTCGCGTATCGAGGAGCTGGCCGCAGAACAGGGACGCCACGTACTGGTGGCCACCGACTGCCTGTCCGAGGGCGTCAACCTGCAGGAGAGTTTCCAGGCTGTGGTGCACTACGACCTGGCGTGGAATCCGACCCGGCATGAGCAGCGGGAGGGCCGGGTCGACCGGTTCGGGCAGCGCGCCGATCAGGTGCGGGCGGTGACGCTGTACGGCCGCGACAACAAGATCGACGGCATCGTGCTGGAGGTGCTGCTGCGCAAACACGAGCAGATCCGTAAGGCGACCGGTGTGTCGGTTCCGGTGCCGGACAGCAACGGTGCGGTGGTCGAGGCACTGATGGAGGGGCTGCTGCTGCGGGGCGCCGACGCCGAGCAACTGTCGCTGGATCTGGGTGTCCAGGCCAAGCAGGGCAGCCTTTTCGACGAATGGCTCTCGAGCGCCGACCGGGAACGTCGTGCACAGACCAAGTACGCACAGCACGCGATCAAACCCGAGGAGGTGTCGGCGGAACTGACGGCGGCACGCGAATCGCTCGGCACCCGCGACCAGGTCCGCACCTGTGTCGAGAATGCTTTGCATGCTTTGCATTCCACGGTGAAGGCCACTGACGATGGCCTGGTTGCCACCCTCGCCCCGCTGCCGCTCGGACTGCAGGATGCGCTCCCACCGGGCAGGAATGATCCCCTGCTGTTCGCCGATGACCTTCCCGTCCGCCGTGGTGATGCCGTCCTGTCTCGCACTGATGCATCGGTGGAGGCCATCGCCGGCTATGTCATCGAGTCGGCACTCGATGACGGTCTCGACCCGGAACTGCGTCCGGCCCGGCGCTGCTCGGTGGTGCGGATGGCCGCGGTGTCGGTACGCACCACACTGATGGTCGCCCGCTACCGTTTTCACCTCGAACTCCCCTCCCGTACTGGGCTGCGCCAGTTGATTGCCGAGGACGCCGCTACGTTCGCGTTCGAAGGTTCCCCGGCCCAGGCCAAGTGGCTCGGCAAGGAGAGGGTCGCCGAATTGCTGGCCGCCGTACCGAGCGGAAACGTTCCCGCGCCGCAGGCCAAACAGTTCATGTCACGTGCGGTCGACGGAATCGATACTCTCCGGCCCTATTTGGAGGATCAAGGCACTGAGATGGCGCAGGAGTTGCTCGCCTCGCACCGGCGGGTGCGGCAGGCGTCGGCCGAGATCGTTCGTGGTCTGAAGGTGACCCCGGAACCCGGTGCCGACGTGCTCGGGGTGTTTGTGTTCGTTCCGGATTCGGGTGCAGGGAGTGCGCAGTGAGCGTGGATCAGTTTGTCGGATTGCGGATTACCGGCGGCCTGCTGCCCGCCGATCTTCCGTCTCAACTGTCGGTCGGGCACGATCCGTCGGGTAAGGTACTGTCCCCCAAGGACTATCACCTGGTGACGGGTGAGACCGTCCGCGATGCGGCGAACCGGGTGTGGGCATACCTTCGCGGTGCCTGGACCGCCTATCGTGAAGCGCTCGACCAGCTTCCCGCCGGCGCGCCCACCACCTCGCTCACCCGTGAACGTTTCCTGCTGGTTCTGCTCGACCAGCTTGGCTATGGGCGAGTACCCACCACCGGGCGTGGTGGCATCACCGTCGACGGTCAGTCCTTCCCCGTGTCGCATCTGTGGGGTGTCACCCCGATCCACCTGCTCGGTTCGGGTACGCCACTGGACACCCGAACCAGGGGCGTCGCGGGTGCTGCCGGGGCATCACCGCAGTCGATGGTCCAGGAACTGCTCAACCGCAGTGAGACGCACCTGTGGGCGATCCTGTCCAATGGTCAGACGCTGCGGTTGCTGCGCGATTCGACGTCGCTGGTCGGGTCGGCCTATGTGGAGTTCGATCTGGAAGCGATCTTCGACGGCGATCTGTTTTCGGATTTTCTGCTGCTGTACACGTTGTGTCAGGTCTCGCGGCTGGAGGTTCGTGACGAGGAGATCGGCGCGGCATCGTGCCGGCTGGAACAGTGGCGCACTGAGGCCGTCGAGTCCGGTTCTCGTGCGCTGAACCAGCTACGCGACGGGGTGGTGGTGGCGTTGCGAACCCTGGGCCACGGTTTCCTCACCCACCCCGACAACAGTGAACTTCGTGAACAGCTCGCGGCCGGTGAGCTGTCGGTGTCCGACGTGAATCATGCCCTGCTGCGCGTGGTGTACCGGCTGCTGTTCACGTTCGTCGCCGAGGACCGGGGCGCGCTCCTCGATCCGGCTGCCGATCCTGCCGCAAAAGCCCGCTACGCCGACTACTTCTCCACCGCACGCCTACGGAAAACGTCGCATCGCCGTCGTGGCGGTGGCCGGTACAGCGACCGCTGGCAGGCACTGACAGTGGTGTGGCGTGGACTGGGCAGCGAAACCGGCCGTCCCGAACTCGGCCTACCCGGTATCGGCGGACTCTTCGACATCGGCGAACTGGACTTTCTCACCGAGCATCAGGTCAGCAACGACGCCCTGCTGTCGGCGGTGCGGTCGTTGTCGTTGATCCGCGAACCCAAATCCGGTGTGCTGCGGGTTGTTGACTACCGCAACCTCGGCGCGGAGGAACTCGGCAGCATCTACGAGGCGCTGCTGGAGTTCGTTCCGCACTGGGACGGCGTGACCAAGAAGTACACCCTGGATATCGCGTCGGGTAATCAGCGCAAGGACACCGGCTCGTACTACACCCCGACGTCCCTGGTCGATTCCCTTCTGGACACCGCCCTCGAACCGATCCTCGATGACGCGGTCAAGTCGGCATCCGGCGCCGACGGCCAGATCGCCGCCCTGCTGGCCGTCACCGTCTGCGACCCTGCTTGTGGCAGTGGCCATTTCCTCGTGGGCGCGGCACGGCGCATCGCCAAACGGGTCGCCGCGATCCGCACCGGCGACCCTGAACCGGCACCCGAACCGGTCCGCACAGCGATGCGCGACGTCGTCGCGAAATGCATCTACGGTGTAGACGTGAATCCACTCGCCGCCGAACTGGCAAAGGTGTCGCTATGGATGGAGGCCCTGGAACCGGGCCGCCCGCTGACCTACCTCGACGGCCAAATCAAGGTGGGCAACGCCCTCGTCGGCGCAACACCCGCCCTCCTCGCCGACGAACTGCCCGATGCCGCGTTCAAACCGATCGAGGGTGACGACAAGAAGATCGCTTCGGCGATCACGAAGGCGAACAAAGCCGAACGCAACAGCCAGGGCAGCCTGTTCGGGTTCACCGACGCACTCCCCACCAATGCCGCCCTTGCCGACGAGGTGCAGCAAGTCGTCGGCCGGGATGCCCTGTCACTTGCCGACGTGCACGTCCAGCAGCAACGCCTGCGGTCCTACCAGGATTCACCCGAGTACCGCAACGCCCGGCTCATCGCCGACGCCTGGTGTGCGGCATTCGTGTGGCCTAAATCTGACGGCGCACCGAAACCGATCACCCACGCCACCCTCACCGGCTTACGCGATGGCACCACCTGGCTGGACAGCGAACAGGACTTCCAGCTCACGCGGCTGACTGCCGAGTACCGATTCTTCCACTGGCACCTGGAGTTTCCGCATATCTTCCCCACTGCCGCTACCGATTCGGGTTCGGTCAATGAGGTGACCGGCTGGGCCGGTGGATTCTCCGTGGTCCTGGGCAACCCTCCATGGGAACGGGTCAAACTGCAGGAGCAGGAGTTCTTCGCTGCCCGCGATCCCAAGATCGCGACCGCACCCAACGCGGCCGCACGCAAGAAGCTGATCGCGGCGCTACCCGACACCAACGACGTCCTGTACCGGTCGTTCGTCGCCGAGAAGCGACGCGCTGAAGGCATTTCGCACATCCTGCGTAACTCAGCGCGCTACCCGCTCACCGGCCGTGGCGATATCAACACGTACGCGGTGTTCGCCGAAACCGACCGAAACCTCGTCGGTAGCAAGGGGCGACTCGGCGTGATCCTTCCGACAGGTATCGCCACCGACGCGACCACCCAGTATTTCTTCAAGGACCTGGTCGAACACGGGTCAATCGCTAGCCTGTACGACTTCGAGAACTCCCGGCCCCTGTTCGAGGGCGTTCATCGAAGCTTCAAGTTCTGCCTGCTCACCCTCACCGGTCGGAACACCCGAGAGCCACAGGCCGATTTCGCGTTCTTCGCCCAGGAACCAACCGACCTACAGCGTCCCAACACCTGCTTCACGTTGAGTCCCGAAGAGATCAAGCTACTCAACCCCAACACCGGCACCTGCCCGGTGTTCCGGTCCCGCCGCGACGCCGAAATCACCCTCGGCATCTACAAGCGCGTCCCCGTCCTCATCAACGAGAACGACCCCAAAAACGGCAACCCCTGGGGCATCAAGTTCATGACCATGTTCCACATGTCGAACGACTCGGGCCTGTTCCACACCCGCGAAGAACTCGAAGCCGACGGCTGGACTCTGCGCGGCAATGTCTTCGAAAAGCAGACCCCCCCCCCGAACTCAGGGGTCAAACGAATGATGCCGTTGTACGAGGCCAAGATGATCCATCACTTTGACCACCGCTGGGCCACCTACGAGCCCGACGGCACCACCCGCCTGGTCACCGCCGAAGAAAAAGCCGACCCCACCTTCGTCGTCATGCCAAGGTACTGGGTCGCGGAGTCGGAAGTTGACGAACGTCTCGACGGCAAGGTCGACACAGATTGGCTACTGGGCTGGCGCGACATCTGCCGCAGCACGGACGAACGCACCATGATCACATCCGTCCTGCCGCGTGCCGCCGTCAACCACAAACTACCGCTTGCCTTCACATCCCACCAAGACTCCCTGGCAGCAGTCTGGTCGTCGTTCGCGTTCGACTATGTCGCCCGGCAAAAGATCGGCGGCACATCGATGACCTACTTCTACCTGAAACAGTTCCCATCACCGACACCACGAACAATCAAGTCCTCAGCGTTTGGTCGGCTTGCCACCAGAAATACTTGCCACCTCAGGGAGTCCGAGCTGAGTCCCCAAGACCGCAACCAGGTTCGTGCCGAACTCGACGCCGCCCTCTTCCACCTCTACGGCATCGACCGCGACAACGTCGACTACATCATGGACACCTTCCCCATCGTCAAACGCAAAGACGAAGCCGAGTACGGCGAGTACCGCACCAAACGCCTGATCCTGGCCGCCTACGACGCAATGTCCGAAGCCGAAGCCACCGGCATCCCCTCCCACTCCCCGACCGGAATCGATGACACCGCCATGGAGGCCACCACATGACCACTCAGATCGACAAGGTGCTGCCGCTGTATGAGGGCAAGATGGGCAACATCTTTGACCACCGATCGGCCTACTTCGTCGGGATCGGCGACACCGACATCAAGCCGAACCCTGACCACGGCCCCACCACATCCGTCGTGCCAAGGTACTGGGTCGGCCCCGAGGTCACGAGGGCTCGCCAAGAGCGTCGCACTTGGGGCACACAAACTGCGATGCTCGGGTTCCGCCGAGTCGCCAGGAACACCGACGAACGCACCTGTATCGCCGCGATCCTTCCCTGGGGTGCGGCGTCCTACGGTTGGATCCTATCGGCCGGGCCATCCGCAGACGGTTTGGCGTTCCTTTGCGCGCAGTACAACTCATTCGCCTTCGACTACGTTCTGCGGCAGTTCCTCAGCCAACCGTCGATTCCGCAAGGAACTTTCGAGCAGCTTCCATGTGTCCCCCGCGATGCCTTCTCGACCAACCCTCACCTGACATTCGACTACCGATGGGTTGTCGAGCAATCGGTCCGCCTGTCGGCAACCGACGAGAAACTCGCGACCTGGGCAGCCGAATGCGGTGTCGACTCAGCACCATTCAAGTGGGATCCCGCCGAGCGAGCCCGTATTCGCACCGAACTGGACGCGGCGTTCTTCCACCTCTTCGCAGTCGACCGCGACGACGTCGACTACATCATGGACACGTTCAACTTGATAAGAGATCGGGACACGGCCAACCACGGCGAGTTCCGCACCAAACGCCTGGTCCTAGAGGCATACGACCAGATGGCACACTGAGACGGTGCCCCGCCCGATTCCGACCTATGTCGCGCACTTCACGCACGTCGACAATCTGGCCGGTATCGTCACCGATGGTCTCGTGTGTGATGCTCACTCGGCTGGGCACCTTGTCACCGAGGCCGGTGAGCCTCGCATCAAACGACGACGCAAACGTCGCACGGTCACGGTTGGCCCTGGTGGAGTCGTCGCCGACTACGTTCCCTTCTACTTCGCGCCGCGGAGCCCGATGATGTCCTCAATCCACCATCGCAGTGTCGCGACGTTCACTGGCGATGAGCACGATCTGGTCTACCTGGTGACAACGGTGGAGAGGCTCATCGACCGTGGTCACGACTTGGTGTTCACTGACCGCAACGCGGCGCTGGGTACTGCCACCCACTTCTGCGACACCGACCGCCTCAATGACCTCGTCGACTGGGATCTGATGGAGGCCCGGATATGGAGGAACACCGACACCGACTTTGAGCGCAAGGAGCGACGCATGGCCGAGTGCCTGGTCCACGGACGTGTCGATTTCGCAACATTCGAACAGATAAGCGTATACGACGAGGGTCGGGCGTCTACTGTCGAAACCACCTTGCGTAAGGTTGGAGCCCCCGTACCTCACATCCGAGTGAACCCGGACGCATACTTCTGAAGAGACGGAGCTGATCGTCATGCTGGCAGACGTTGATGGCAATCTGCTGCAAGCAGACGCCGACGCGCTGGTCAACACGGTGAACACGGTCGGAGTGATGGGCAAGGGTATCGCGCTGCAGTTCCGCAAGGCATACCCCGAGATGTTCAAGGCATACGAGAAGGCATGCAAGGACGATGCCGTCTCACTCGGCCGCATGCATGTGTGGGAGACCGGGATGC
>NZ_JAGQTN010000044.1 GCF_020438995.1 Gordonia sp. (in: high G+C Gram-positive bacteria) | reverse complement strand
TGAGGCCGAACGGTGAGCAGGGCACATCGGGAGTCTTCCCGGACCGATTAGAATCAGCGGCCATGTGTACTGCCGGTAAGAGTCCGATGATCGCTCCGTCCATTTTGTCCGCCGACTTCGCCAATCTCGCCGCCGAGGCGGCTGCGGTGGCCAAGGACGGTTCGACGCGTGCCGACTGGTTGCATGTGGACGTGATGGACGGGCATTTCGTGCCGAACCTGACGCTGGGGCTGCCGGTGGTGGAGTCGATCCTGCGGTCCACCGACATCCCGATCGACTGTCATCTGATGATCGAGGATCCGGCTCGGTGGGCGCCACCATACGCCGAGGCCGGCGCCTACAACGTGACGTTCCACGCCGAGGCCACCAGCGATCCGGTGCCCGTGGCACGCGACATTCGCAAGGCCGGGGCGAAAGCGGGGCTCTCGCTCAAGCCGGGCACACCGCTGGAACCGTACCTGGAGATTCTGAAAAGCTTTGACACGCTGCTGATCATGAGCGTCGAGCCCGGGTTCGGCGGGCAGAGCTTCATTCCGGAGGTGCTGGAGAAGGCTCGCGCCATCCGCAAGGTCATCGACTCCGGCGACCTCACGCTGCTCGTGGAGATCGACGGCGGTATCAACGCCGACACCATCGAGCAGGCCGCCGAAGCGGGGATCGACTGCTTCGTCGCCGGGTCGGCCGTGTACGGCAAGGACGACCCGGGAGCAGCCGTGGCAGCACTGCGGGCACAGGCCGCGGCAGCGCGCTGACACCATGGATTTCGACGCCCTGATGCTCCGGGCCGTCGACGCCTCGCGCGCGGCCCAGGGCATCAGCTCACCCAACCCGCCCGTCGGGGCGGTGATCGTCGCACCCGACGGAACCGTCGTCGGGGTCGGGGCGACCCAGCCGCCCGGTGGACCGCACGCCGAGGTGATGGCGTTGCGTCAGGCAGGGGAGTCGGCCCGCGGTGCCACCGCGGTGGTGACCCTCGAACCGTGCAACCACACCGGCCGTACCGGACCGTGTGCGCGGGCGCTGGTCGACGCCGGGATCGCCGAGGTGGCATACGCGGTCGCCGACCCCAATCCGACGGCCGCGGGCGGAGCGCAGACCCTGCGTGCGGCCGGGGTGACGGTCCACGGCGGGATCGGTAGCACCGACGCAGAGGCAGGTCCGCTCAAACCGTGGCTCTTCCGGCAACGCCACGGCAGGCCGATGGTGACTGCCAAGATCGCCTCCACCATCGACGGCAGGATCGCCGCACCCGACGGCACCAGCCAGTGGATCACCGGCACCGACGCTCGGGCACACGCCCACGAGACCCGCGCGCGGATTGACGCGATCGTCGTCGGCACCGGAACGGCGTTGCGGGACAATCCGACACTGACCGCGCGGCGACCCGGCGGGCAGCCGTACGCACACCAACCCGCACGTGTGGTCGTCGGAAAGCGCGACCTACCGGGCGACGCCGCCCTGCGAACCGAACCTGGCTACGTCCACGTGCACAGCCACGATCCCGCCGACGTGCTGGCGGCGCTGCCCGACGCTCTGTGGGTGCTCGTGGAGGGTGGACCGTCGATCATCGGGGCGTTCGCCGACGCCGACCTCGTCGACGACATCGACCACTACCTGGCGCCGGCACTCCTGGGCGCAGGTGCGTCGTCGGTCGGGGCCAATCAGGTGACGACCCTCGCGGACAAGCGCGTGTTCCGGCGCGAGGAGATCACCGAACTCGGCGACGACCTCTATGTCCGCTACCGCAGGCAGCGCTGACCGTCTCGCCTATTCGGCGGCATTCTTGCGCTTGTACCGGCGGACACCGAGGAACCACCCGACCGCGATCCCGATCGCCGTGATCACGGTCAGCGCCAGCCACTGCGGCATCGACACCTCGAACCAGAGGAAGTTGAAATCGAACTGGCTTCGGTTCTGGGCGATGAAGATGACGGCCACCACCGCAAGGAGGATCGGCAGCCAGTAGTGCTTGGCCAGCTCGAGTGCGGGATTGGCCGGCGCCGGCTGCGGGCTGGGCGGATAAGCATCGGCGTTTCTGGCCATTGAGACTCCTTGTGACAGTGGATCGCAGTCCGGTGTATCGCACGCGGTCGTGGGTCACCGGCCATCGGCGCCGGTGGACACCATGAGACTAGACCCGGACAGCGTCGGGAATGCCGTGACAGGCCGGGAAAGACCGTGCCAGGCCGGGAACTGACCGTGACAGGCCGGGAAACGACAAGGGGTTTGGCGCTCGGTGATTTCGGGAAACCGGGGTGATACGTACGCGTGCTAGCGTCGTTGCCAGAAGTTCTCGGGGCGGGGTGAAATTCCCCACCGGCGGTGACGACCGCGGCCATCCGGCCCGGCGAAGCCCGCGAGCGCTGCCACATCCCGCTCGGGATGGGCGGGTCAGCAGATCCGGTGTGATTCCGGAGCCGACGGTGACAGTCCGGATGCGAGAGAACAGGCGACTATGATGCCGTCTGCGTTCGCTCCGGGATGTGAGGACAGGAGCGCGGAGTGTTTACCGGCATCGTCGAGGAACTCGGCACCATCGTCGCCCGTGACGATCTCACTGATTCGGCCCGCATCACCGTTGACGGGCCCCTGGTCACCTCCGACGCCGGTCACGGCGATTCCATCGCGGTCAACGGCGTGTGTCTGACCGTCGTCGAGTTCGGTGATGGTCGGTTCACCGTTGATGTGATGGCCGAAACCCTCAATCGCAGCTCGTTGGGCGCGTTGGAGGCGGGCAGCAGGGTCAATCTCGAACGTGCGATGGCCGCCGGTGGGCGTTTCGGCGGGCACATCGTGCAAGGTCACGTTGACGGCGTCGGGGAGGTGGCGGCGGTCAGTCCGTCCGAAAACTGGACAGTGGTACGGATCGCGCTACCGGCCGAACTGTCGCGCTATGTTGTCGAGAAGGGGTCGATCACAGTCGACGGGGTGTCGCTGACCGTTTCGGCGGTGGGCGATGACTGGTTCGAGATCTCGCTGATTCCCACCACGCTGGCCGAGACCAATCTGGGAATCACCGAGCCCGGCCGCGTCGTCAACCTTGAGGTCGACGTGATCGCCAAGTATGTGGAACGCCTGCACAGCCAGGCCTCCCGAGGCGAGTAGAACTATTTCCCATAGCGAACAGCGACAAGCGAAGTGAGCACCATGTCTGAAGACACCGCGGCACCAGAGGTCAAGGTTGCGCAAGCCAGGGCGACGTTCGACACGATCGAACGTGCCGTCGCCGACATCGCGGCCGGCAAAGCCGTCGTCGTCGTCGACGACGAGGACCGCGAGAACGAGGGCGATCTCATCTTCGCGGCCGAGATGGCCACCCCTGAACTGGTGGCGTTCATGGTGCGCTACACCTCCGGCTACCTGTGTGTGCCGCTCGACGGCGACGACTGCGACCGGCTGGGCCTGCCCCCGATGTACTCGATGAACCAGGACAAGCACGGCACCGCCTACACGGTCACCGTCGACGCCCGGCTCGGCGTGGGTACCGGCATCAGCGCCGCCGACCGCGCCACGACGATGCGTCTGCTCGCCGACCCCAAGGCCACGGCCGCCGACTTCACCCGGCCGGGTCACGTCGTTCCGCTGCGAGCCAAGGAGGGCGGTGTGCTCCGCCGCCCCGGACACACCGAGGCCGCCGTCGATCTGGCCCGCCTGGCCGGTCTGGCGCCGGCGGGCGTGATCTGCGAGATCGTCAGCCAGAAGGACGAAGGTCACATGGCGCAGACCGACGAACTGCGCGTCTTCGCTGACGAGCATGACCTCGCCCTCATCTCGATCGCCGACCTGATCGCGTGGCGCCGACGCAACGAGAAGCATGTGGTGCGGGTGGCTGACGCGCGGATCCCTACGCGGCACGGCGACTTCCGTGCCGTCGGTTACACCAGCGTCTACGACGATGTCGAACACGTCGCCCTGGTGATGGGCGACATCGCCGGCAGCGATGCGCAGGGCAACGACGTATTGGTGCGCGTGCATTCGGAATGCCTCACCGGAGACGTGTTCGGCTCGCTGCGCTGCGACTGCGGTCCACAGCTCGACGCCGCGCTGGAGATGGTGGCGGATGAGGGTCGCGGCATCGTTCTGTACATGCGCGGACACGAGGGTCGCGGCATCGGCCTGCTGCACAAGCTGCAGGCGTACCAGCTGCAGGACGCCGGGCAGGACACGGTCGAGGCCAATCTGTCCCTGGGGCTGCCCGCCGACTCACGTGACTACGGACTCGGTGCGCAGATCCTCGTCGACCTCGGTGTGTCATCGATGCGTCTGCTGACCAACAATCCGGCCAAACGCGTGGGCCTGGACGGTTACGGGCTGCAGATCACCGAGCGGGTGCCGATGCCGGTGCGCGCCAACGCCGAGAACCTGCGGTATCTGCGCACCAAACGTGACCGGATGGGTCATGACCTCGACGGATTGGACGAAGCAGTGAGCAACGAAGGTGCCGTGCGGCCGTCCGGGCAGACCTCCGTGACGGGAAGCCCGGCATGAGCGGCGCAGGTGAACCGACTCTCGACCTGGGGGATGTGTCGGATCTGCGGGTGGCGATCGTCGGCTCGCAATGGCACGAGACGATCTGCACCGCACTCCTCGACGGCGCGCTACGTGCGGCGGCGGACGCCGGAGCGCCCGCACCGACGGTCGTTCGGGTCGCAGGCGCCATCGAGCTGCCGGTGATCGTGCAGGCCCTGGCCCGCACCCACGACGCCGTCGTCGCACTCGGCGTGGTGATCAAGGGCGAGACACCGCATTTCGAGTACGTCTGCGACGCGGTGACCGCAGGACTGACCCGGGTGTCGCTCGATGAGTCCACTCCCGTCGGCAACGGTGTGCTCACCACGCTGAACGAACAGCAGGCGCTGGCGCGAGCCGGCCTGCCCGATTCATCGGAAGACAAAGGTGCGCAGGCGATGTCGGCGGCGCTGGCATCCGCGGTGATCCTGCGGGACTTAGCCGCGAGGACTCCGGAGCGGTGAGTGTGAGCAGTCCGGTCACCGAATGGGAACTGGAGTACCGACCCGGCAAGCTGCGTCTGTACGCGGTGATCGCGGCCGTGGTGGTGCTCGCCATCCACATCGTGTTCGGGGCGCTGCTCACCATCTCCGACACCGGGGTCCGCAACGTGGGCGCGCTCGATCAGCTGTCGATCATGCTGATCGGCGTGGTCATCGCCGGCGCGATCCTGCTGTTCACCCGGCCCCGGATCCGCGTCGGGCCTGCCGGAGTATCGGTACGCAATCTGGTCACCGAGCGACTGTTCGAATGGGATCGGGTGCGGGGCCTGAGCTATCCGGAGTCGGGTTCGTCGGCACGTCTGGAACTGCCCGACGACGAGTACATCCCGGTGCTGGCGGTGCGCGCCTCCGACGGTGATCGGGCCGTCGCGGCCATGGACCGCTTCCGCGACCTCGACGCCGAGTATCGCCGTCGGTAGCTCGTACTAGCCTGGAGCGGTGGCCGACCCATCTACCTATCGCCCGGCCCCGGGCACCATCCCCACCGATCCGGGTGTGTACAAGTTCCGCGACGCGCACCGGCGGGTCGTCTACGTGGGCAAGGCCAAGAATCTACGGTCGCGGCTGACCTCGTATTTCGCCGACATCGCCTCGCTGCATCCGCGGACGCGGCAGATGGTCACGGCGGCGGCGTCGGTGGAGTGGACGGTCGTCGGTACCGAGGTCGAGGCGCTGCAGCTCGAATACAACTGGATCAAGGAGTTCGATCCACGGTTCAATGTCCGCTACCGCGACGACAAGACCTATCCCGTGCTGGCCGTCACCCTGAACGAGGAGTATCCGCGGCTCGCCGTCTATCGCGGCCCGCGCAAGCGCGGTGTGCGCTACTTCGGCCCGTATTCGCACGCCTGGGCGATCCGCGAGACCGTCGATCTGCTGACCCGCGTGTTTCCGGCGCGGACCTGCACCAACGGGGTGTTCAAACGGCATCGGCAGATGGACCGGCCGTGCCTTCTCGGCTACATCGATAAATGTTCGGCACCTTGCATCGACCGTGTCACGGCCGACGAGCACCGACGCATCGTCGGTGACTTCTGCGACTTCCTGGCCGGCCGCACCGACCAACTGATCCATCAACTCGAACGGGATATGTCCTCTGCTGCCGAGGATCTCGATTTCGAGCGGGCGGCCCGGCTGCGCGACGACATCAACGCCCTGCGCCGGGCGATGGAGAAGCAGGCCGTCGTGTTCGGTGACGGCACCGACGCCGACGTCATCGCCGTCGACTCCGACGACCTGGAGATGTCGGTGCAGGTATTCCATGTGCGCGGCGGCCGGGTCCGCGGCCAGCGCGGCTGGGTCGTCGAACGTTTCGACTCCGACGACGACGGCGAGGTGATCGGCCAATTCCTCACCCAGTTCTACGGTGGTCAGGCCGACATCGAGACCGGGGCGAGCGCAGCGAGGGGGGGTGACGGGGCGAGCGCAGCGAGGGGGGATGACGGGGCGAGCGGAGCGACGGGGGATGTGTGCGAGTCGATCCCGCGTGAGGTGTTGGTGCCCGCGGTCCCCGCCGACGTCGACGAGGTGGCCGACTGGTTGTCGGGGTTGCGGGGCAGCAGGGTCGCGGTGCGGGTGCCTCAGCGCGGCGACAAGCGCACCCTGATGGAAACGGTGGCGCGTAACGCGTCGGAGTCGCTGGCCCACCACAAACTGAAGCGGGCAGGTGATCTGACCACCCGGTCGGCGGCGCTCACCGAGATCCAGCAAACCCTCGGACTCGACGAAGCGCCACTGCGGATCGAGTGCATCGACATCTCGCACGTGCAGGGCACCGATGTGGTGGCCTCGCTGGTAGTGTTCGAGGACGGCCTGCCCCGCAAGTCGGACTACCGGCACTACTCGATCAAAGAGGCTGCGGGCGAAGGACATTCCGATGACGTCGGGTCGATCGCGGAGGTCACGCGCCGCAGGTTCCTGCGGCACCGCGCCGATCAGGAACCGGTCGTCGATCCCGAGTCGGGCAAGACTCGCAGGTTCGCCTATCCGCCCAACCTGTTCGTCGTGGACGGTGGCCAACCTCAGGTCCAGGCCGCGGCCGCGGTGTTCGACGAACTCGGCATCACCGACGTTGCGGTAGTGGGCCTGGCGAAACGTCTGGAGGAGATCTGGCTGCCCGATGACGACGATCCGGTGATTCTGCCACGCAGCAGTGAGGCACTGTTCCTGCTGCAGCGGGTCCGGGACGAGGCGCACCGCTTCGCGATCACCTTCCACCGCAGCAAGCGGAGCAAACGGATGACCGAGTCCGCGCTCGACGGGATTCCGGGCCTCGGGCACGCCAGGCGTACCGCGCTGGTGAGTCATTTCGGGTCGGTGGCCAAGCTGCGGGAGGCGTCCATCGACGAGATCTCGGCGGTCCCGGGTATCGGAGTGGCCACGGCGACTGCTGTTCGCGAGGCACTCACGGCCGGCAACGGGCACGATGAATCCAGGCAGCCAGGTGAACCCGGACAGATGGATGAACCCGGACAGACGGGTGAAGACGGGCAAGCGGATGAACACGGGCGGACCGCGGGGGCACATCTGGCCCGGGTCGCCGGAGGAGGATCTGTGGATGAGTGACTCAAACGCTCCGAGCGAGGTGAGCGGCCTGATGGTGCTGTTCGTGGCCGGGATGTCGGGTGCCGGACGGTCGAGCGTGGCCAACATTCTCGAGGATGACGGCTGGTATGTCGCCGACAACGTGCCGTCGTCGTTGGTGGCCAAGCTTGTCGACTTCGTCCACACCGACAGCCCGGCGATCGCCCGGATGGGGATCGTGGTGCGGGCCACCGACAGTGCGATCGACGACGAACTCGCGCAGGTGCGCGGCCAGCTGGCCCACGCCGGGGTGAGAACGCGCGTGCTGTTCCTCGATGCCAGTGACCAGATTCTGGTGCGGCGTTTCGAGCAGGTCCGCAGGCGACACCCGATGCAGGGCGGGGCGACCCTGATCGAGGGCATCGCGCGAGAGCGGGCAGTGCTTGATCCGATCAGGAATTCGGCCGACCAGGTGGTCGATACATCCGCCCTGAGCATCGCCAAGCTGCGGTCGGTCGTGGAGGGGATGTATCCGGGCAGCGGCGACGACAAGCTGAGCATCGCGGTGCAGTCGTTCGGGTTCAAATACGGACTGCCGATCGATTCCGACCTCGTGGCCGATGTGCGGTTCCTGCCCAATCCGTATTGGATTCCGGAACTGCGTGAACACAACGGCCGCGACGAGCCGGTGCGTGATTACGTGCTCGGGCAGCCGGAGGCTGAGCAGTTCGCCCGGACCTACGTCGAACTCGTCGCCCTGGTGGCGCCCGGGTACCTGCGGGAGGGCAAGCGGTATATGACGATCAGCATCGGCTGTACCGGCGGCAAACATCGCAGCGTGGCGATGACCGAGGAACTCGCACACAGGCTCGCGGAACTGTCCGGCGATGGGCCCTCGGGCTACGAGATCCGCGTGATGCATCGGGACCTGGGACGCGAGTGATGGGCGCGCTCAAGATCGTCGCGCTCGGCGGTGGGCACGGACTGTATGCGACGCTGACGGCGATGCGATACCTGTCCCGCGACGTCACAGCGGTGGTGACCGTCGCCGACGACGGTGGTTCGTCGGGCCGGATGCGGGCCGAACTCGACGTGATCCCACCCGGTGACCTGCGGATGGCGCTGGCGGCGCTGATGAGTGCACCCGCGGCGCTGGCCGATCGGGCCGAGGGCCCCGACCGTGATCGGCGCGCGTTGTGGGCCGACGCCTTTCAGCACAGGTTCGGCGGCAGGGGAGCACTGGCCGGACATCCGGTGGGCAATCTTCTGCTGGCCGGTCTGTCCGAACTCCTCGGTGATCCGGTGGCCGCACTCGACGAGTTGATCGAAGTGTTCGACGTCGACGGCCGGGTGTTGCCGATGTCATTGGTGCCGCTGGACATCGAGGCCGACGTGTCGGGGCTGGAAAGCGACCCGCGGATCAGCCGGTGCATCCGCGGTCAGGTGGCGGTGGCGACTACACCTGGCAAGGTCCGGCGGGTACGACTGCTGCCGGACGACCCGCCCGCGTGTGCGGAGGCGATCGACGCGATCGGGGCGGCGGACCTCGTGGTGCTCGGCCCGGGTTCGTGGTTCTCCAGTGTTATTCCGCATGTCTTGGTGCCCGAGCAACTCTCGGCACTGGGGCGCAGCACCGCCACGAAGGTGCTGGTGGTCAATCTGGCGCCGGAACCGGGTGAGACACCGGGCTTTTCGGTGGAGCGTCATCTGCATGTGCTGCATGCGCACGCCGCTGCCTTCCGTGTCGATCACGTGGTGGTCGATTCCGCGTCGGTGCCGGCGGGGCGCGAGCGCGAGTACCTCGAGCAAGCTGCGGCCAAGTTCGGCGCGACGCTTCACGTGGGTGATCTCGCGGTGGCCGGCAGGCATGTGCACGACCCGGAGAAATTGGCGCATCTGATCCGCGACCTGTATGAAGATAAATAGTCTTTGTTACCTAAGATAACGAAGTCGGATCGGAGCATGCGCGTATGCGCGCCGTCACGGCCTTGCGATAATGGCCGTTCGTCGGGGTGATGCCCGTTCGGTGATGCTTGGCGCTCGCGGCTCACGGAGTGGTCTCGCGGTCACACCACAGCAAGCAGGGGGATGGGGAAGATGACAGGAGGCCAGGTACTGGTGGCGATGACGGCGGCGGTCAAGGATGAGCTCAGTCGCCTCTCGGTGACCACGGTCAGCTCCCGGAAGGCAGAGGTCTCCGCCCTTCTTCGGTTCGCCGGTGGCCTGCACATCGTTGCCGGCCGCGTCGTGGTCGAGGCCGAACTCGACGTGGGCAACGTCGCGCGGCGCCTGCGGGGCGAGATCCACGACCTCTACGGATACGGCTCCGAGGTGCACGTCCTGCGCAGCGGCGGAATCCGCAAGAGCGCACGGTTCATCGTCCGGGTCACCAAGGACGGCGAGGGACTGGCGCGGCAGACCGGTCTGCTCGACATGCGGGGCCGGCCGGTCCGTGGCCTGCCCGCACAGGTGGTCGGCGGCAGTGTCGCCGACGCCGAGGCCGCGTGGCGCGGTGCGTTCCTCGCACACGGCTCGCTCACCGAACCCGGCCGGTCGTCGGCGCTCGAGGTCAGCTGTCCCGGACCCGAGGCCGCGCTCGCCCTCGTCGGTGCCGCCCGCAGGCTCGGTGTCACCGCCAAGGCCCGCGAGGTCCGCGGGGCAGACCGGGTAGTGATCCGCGACGGCGAGGCCATCGGTGCGTTGCTGACGCGGATGGGTGCCCACGACACCCGGCTGGTGTGGGAGGAGCGCCGCATGCGTCGCGAGGTCCGCGCCACCGCCAACCGCCTGGCCAACTTCGACGATGCCAACCTCCGACGCTCCGCGCGCGCCGCGGTCGCAGCCGCTGCCCGCGTCGAGCGCGCCATGGAGATCCTCGGCGACGAGATCCCCGACCACCTTCTCGCCGCCGGGCAGTTGCGGGTGACGCACCGGCAGGCGTCGCTCGAAGAACTCGGCCAACTCGCCGACCCGCCGATGACCAAGGACGCCGTCGCGGGCCGGATTCGCCGACTGCTGTCGATGGCCGACAAAAAGGCACGCGCAGAAGGCATTCCGGACACCGAGGCGGCGGTCACCTCCGACCTGCTCGACGACGCCTGATTTTTCGGTGCCACATGCTGCTCCGGCAACCCCGGCCTACTAGGCTGAGATGCGGCGTAGGTCTCTCGGCGGCACCGGACGGGTGCCACCGGTGGCCCGTACCCGGGGCCGCACGGCCCGTCGATGAATACCGCTAAGGAGCACAACTGTGACTGTTCGGGTAGGCGTTAACGGATTCGGCCGGATCGGCCGCAACTTCTTCCGCGCTGTCGAGGCACAAAAGGCGCTGGGGACCACCGACATCGAGATCATCGCGGTCAACGACCTGACCGACAATGCGAGTCTCGCGCACCTGCTGAAGTTCGACTCCATCCTCGGCCGCCTGCCGCAGGATGTCTCCCTCGAAGGCGAAGACACCATCGTCGTCGGTGATGTGAAGATCAAGGCCCTCGAGGTCAAGGAAGGCCCGGCGGCCCTGCCGTGGGGCGACCTGGGCGTCGACGTGGTCGTCGAGTCCACCGGCATCTTCACCGCCCGCGCCAAGGCGCAGGGACACCTTGACGCCGGCGCCAAGAAGGTCATCATCTCCGCCCCCGCCTCCGACGAGGACATCACCATCGTGATGGGCGTCAACGACGACAAGTACGACGGCAGCCAGAACATCATCTCCAACGCCTCGTGCACCACCAACTGCCTCGGCCCGTTCGCCAAGGTCCTCAACGACGAGTTCGGCATCGTCAGCGGCCTGATGACCACCGTGCACGCCTACACCCAGGATCAGAACCTGCAGGACGGCCCGCACAAGGACCTGCGTCGCGCGCGCGCCGCGGCCATCAACATCGTGCCCACCTCGACAGGTGCCGCCAAGGCCATCGCCCTGGTTCTCCCGGAACTGAAGGGCAAGCTCGACGGCTATGCGCTGCGTGTGCCGATCCCCACCGGTTCGGTCACCGACCTCACCGTCGAGGTCACCAAGAGCACCACCGCCGACGAGGTCAACGCCGCGATGAAGGCCGCCGCCGAGGGCCCGCTCAAGGGAATCCTCAAGTACTACGACGCGCCGATCGTCTCCAGCGACATCGTCACCGACCCGCACAGCTCGCTGTACGACGCCGGCCTGACCAAGGTGCTCGGCAATCAGATCAAGGCCGTGTCCTGGTACGACAACGAGTGGGGCTACTCCAACCGCCTCGTCGACCTCATCGGTCTGGTCGGAAAGTCGCTCTGATGCCCGTAGCCACTCTGAAAGACCTTCTCGAAGAAGGTGTTTCGGGTCGCGGTGTGCTGGTTCGGTCGGATTTCAACGTCCCGCTCGACGGGTCGACGATCACCGATCCGGGCCGCATTCTGGCGTCGCTGCCCACCCTGGGCGCGCTGATCGATGCGGGTGCCAAGGTGATCATCACCGCCCACCTCGGTCGGCCCAAGGGTGAGCCCGACCCGAAGTTCTCGCTCGCGCCCGTCGCCGAGCGCCTGTCGGCCGAACTCGGTCGCAACGTGCAACTTGCCGGCGACGTCGTCGGTTCGGACGCACTCGCCCGTGCCGAAGGGCTCACCGACGGTGACGTGCTCCTGCTGGAGAACATCCGGTTCGACCCGCGTGAGACGTCCAAGGACGAGGCCGAGCGCGAATCGCTGGCCAAGGCCCTGGTGGAGCTCGTCGGCGACGACGGCGCCTTCGTCTCCGACGGTTTCGGTGTCGTGCACCGCAAGCAGGCCTCGGTCTACGACGTCGCCAAGCTGCTGCCGCATTACGCGGGCAATCTGGTGGCCGCCGAGGTCGACGTGCTGGCCAAGCTGACCCACGAGGTGGAGCGGCCGTACGCCGTGGTGCTCGGCGGGTCGAAGGTCTCCGACAAGCTCGGCGTCATCGAATCGCTGGCCCCCAAGGTCGACACCCTCGTCATCGGCGGCGGTATGGCATTTACGTTCCTTGCCGCGCAAGGTCATTCGGTGGGCACCTCACTGTTGCAGGAAGATCAGATCGACGTCTGCAAAGACCTGCTGGAACGATTCGGTGACGTGATCAAGCTGCCGGTCGATGTGGTGGTGGCCGACAAGTTCGCCGCCGATGCCGACTCGCAGACCGTTGCCGCCGACGAGATCCCGGACGGCTGGATGGGCCTGGACATCGGACCCGAATCCGTCAAACGGTTTACCGCAGTGCTCTCGGGCGCCAAGACGATCTTCTGGAACGGCCCGTCGGGCGTGTTCGAGTTCGAGAAGTTCGCCGACGGTACCCGCGGGGTCGCTGAGGCGATCGCCGAGACCACCGCCGGTGGTGCGTTCACCGTCGTCGGTGGCGGTGATTCGGCTGCTGCGGTGCGCACGCTGGGTCTGCCCGATTCCGGTTTCTCCCATATCTCCACCGGCGGCGGTGCTTCGCTGGAATATTTGGAGGGCAAGGAACTGCCGGGACTGAAGGTTTTGGAGAGCTGATACGTGACCACACGCAAGCCGCTGATCGCGGGCAACTGGAAGATGAACCTCAACCACCTCGAGGCCATCGCGCTGGTGCAGAAGCTGGCGTTCGCGCTGCCGGCCAAGTACTTCGACAAGGTCGACGTGACGGTGATCCCGCCGTTCACCGACATCCGCAGCGTGCAGACCGTCGTCGACGGCGACAAGCTGCTGCTCACCTACGGGGCGCAGGACCTGTCCGAACACGATTCGGGCGCCTACACCGGTGAGATCAGCGGGGCGTTCCTGGCCAAGCTGGGTTGCACCTTCGTGGTGGTCGGGCATTCCGAGCGCCGCACCCTGCATGCCGAGACCGACGAGGCGGTGCTGGCCAAGGCCAAAGCCGCACTGCGGCACGGCATCACGCCGATCGTCTGTATCGGTGAGGGCCTGGAGGTCCGCGAGGCCGGCAATCACGTCGACTACAACGTCGCGCAGCTCAAGGGGTCACTCGCCGGGCTGTCGGCCGAGGAGATCGGCAAGACCGTGATCGCCTACGAGCCCGTATGGGCCATCGGTACCGGCCGGGTGGCCAGCGCCGACGACGCGCAGGAGGTGTGTGCCGCCGTGCGTGGCGCACTGGCCGAGATCGCCGATGCCGAGACCGCGGCTTCGGTGCGGATCCTGTACGGCGGCTCTGTCAACGCCAAGAACGTCGGCGACATCGTCGGCCGGCCAGACGTCGACGGGGCACTCGTCGGCGGGGCATCGCTCAAGCCGGACGAGTTCGCAACGCTGTCGGCCATCGCCGCCGGGGGCCCGCTGCCGTAACCCGGCGTTAGCGTAGACTGTGGCGGATCGGTTCCCACCAGGGCCGGTCCGCCACATGTTTACGCACCCGAGACCGACAGGACACCGCCACTCGTGAAGCTCGCACTCGACATCGGACTGATCATCACCAGCATCCTGATGATCGCGCTGGTGCTGTTGCACCGTGGCAAAGGCGGCGGCCTGTCGTCGCTGTTCGGTGGTGGCGTGCAGTCCAGCCTGTCCGGGTCCAGCGTCGTCGAACGCAACCTCGACCGTCTCACCATCTTCGTCGGCCTCATCTGGGTCATCTTCATCATCGGCATCGGCGTCGACATCAAACTCTCCTGACGTTCACACGCTCCCTGTACCGGCCGGTCATCTTGATCCCTGAGGCCGAAGCGAGGCACGAGCGAGGGTCTCGAAGGGTCCGGTGACACTCGTCGCCTCACGTCACCACTTCGCACGCGACCAAAGCCCGATTCCCCGGTCGCACTGCCACGAACCGCAATTGGCGCAATACTGGTCGCCATGAGCGATTCGAGTCCTTCACGGGGTGCAGCAAGCTGGCGGCCATCGATTTCGATCGTCGACCACATTCACATCGATGACGAAGGGCGGTCACTGACCGAGCCGCTCCGCAACGACATCCGCCTGCTCGGCACCATCCTCGGTGACACCGTTCGCACCCACTCCGGCGACGACATCTTCGATCTCGTCGAGGGTTCGCGACGCGACGCCTTCCGCATCCGGCGCGGCGAACTCGACCGCGACAATCTTGCTGATCGGTATGCCGACATCGATATCGCGGTCGCGCTGCCCATCATCCGGGCCTTCAGTCACTTCGCGCTGCTGTCCAACCTGGCCGAGGACATTCACCGCGAACGCCGGCGCCGGATTCACGTCCGGGCGGGCGATCCGCCGCAAACGAGCAGCCTGGCCGCCACCTACTCCAGACTCGCCGCCGCCGATCTGAGCGACGCCGCAGTCGGTGCCGCGCTCGCCGACGCGACGGTGGTGCCGGTGATCACCGCGCACCCGACCGAAACCCGCCGCCGCTCGGTGTTCGAGGCGCAGCACCGCATCACAGACCTGCTGCGGGCACACCTGCGGCAGGATCCGACGCCGGAGGAGGACGAGGAGATCATCGAGGGGATCCGCAGGCAGATCCTCACCCTGTGGCAGACCGCGCTGATCCGGCTGGAGCGACCACGCATCGAGGACGAGATCCGTACCGGACTGCGGTACTACGATGCCGCGTTCTTCGAAGTGGTGCCCAAGATCAATACGCAGGTGCGGCAGGCGTTGCGTGGCGCCTATCCGGACGCGGGTATCGAGGATCAGCCGATGATCCGGATGGGCTCGTGGATCGGCGGCGATCGTGACGGCAACCCCTATGTGACCGAGGAGGTGGTCGGCTTCTCCACGACGATGGCCGCGCGCACCGCCATCGGCCACTATCTCGAGCAGTTGGAGGTGCTGGGGATGGAGATGAGCCTGTCGACCAGGCTCACGGTGCCCTTCGATGCGCTGTACGCGCTGACCGGAACGTCGCCAGAAGACCCATCGGCGGACGAGCCGTGTCGGATTGCATTGCGGCACATCCGTTCCCGATTGGCGGCCAAAGCCACCGCGATGTTCGGCGAGGACGTGATGCGCACGTCGGACCTGTACCTGGTGGACGGCTCGGCACCGTATGAGACAGCCGGCGAACTGCTCGCCGATCTCGATGTCATCGACGCGGCATTGCGCGCCAATAGTGACGAGATCATCGCCGACGACCGGCTGCGCACGCTGCGGGAAGGCGTGCGTACGTTCGGATTCAACTTGTACGGCCTGGACATGCGCCAGAACTCGGACATGCACGAGGAGGTGGTGGCCGAGCTGATCGCCTGGGCCGGTGTGCATCCTGACTACACCTCACTCGACGAGGACGAGCGGGTGGCGCTGCTGTCGACCGAACTGACCTCGCGCCGGCCGCTGATCGGTCCCGACGCCGAGCTGAGCGAGCTGGCCACCAAGGAGTTGGGCATCGTTCGTGCCGCAGCCAAAGCCGTTGCGCTGTACGGTCCCGAAGCCGTCCCCAACTACATCATCAGCATGTGCCAGTCGGTCTCCGACATGCTGGAGGCGATGATCCTGCTCAAGGAGGCGGGATTGTTCGACCCCAACGACGGATCGCCGCGCTCGACGGTCCGGGTGGTGCCGCTGTTCGAGACTATCGAGGATCTTCAGCAGGGTGCGGCGACAATCCTTGCGGCGCTGGATGTTCCGTTCTATCGAAAGTTGGTGGAGTCGCAGCGGGGCATTCAGGAGATCATGCTCGGCTACTCCGATTCCAACAAGGACGGCGGATACATGGCCGCGAATTGGGCGCTGTATCGGGGCGAACTCGACCTCGTCGAGGCGGCGAAGAAGGCGGGCATCCGTCTTCGGCTGTTCCACGGTCGCGGCGGCACCGTCGGCCGTGGCGGCGGACCGAGCTACGACGCGATTCTCGCCCAGCCGCCGGGTGCGGTGCAGGGTTCCTTGCGGATCACCGAGCAGGGTGAGGTGATCGCCGCGAAGTACTCCGAACCGGTCAAGGCCGCGCGCAACCTGGAGACACTGCTGGCCGCGACCATCGAGTCGTCGCTGCTGGACGTGGAAGGGCTGGGCGACGATTCGGAGTCGGCGTACCGCGACATGGACGAGATCGCCGCACTGGCGCGGGCCGCATACTCCAAGCTGGTGCACGAGACACCGGGTTTCGTGGAGTACTTCACCTCGTCGACGCCGCTGTCGGAGATCGGTGCCCTCAATATCGGGTCGAGGCCGGCATCGCGTAAGCAGACCAAGGCGATCTCGGACCTACGGGCCATACCGTGGGTGCTGAGCTGGTCACAGTCCCGTGTGATGCTGCCCGGCTGGTACGGCACCGGATCGGCGTTCGAGCAGTGGATCGACGGCGACGAGAGCAAGCTCGCCACGCTGCGCCGCTACTACGAGGAATGGCCGTTCTTCACCTCGGTGATGTCGAACATGGCGCAGGTGATGGCCAAGTCCGACATGGGCCTGGCCAACCGCTATGCCCAGCTGGTACCCGATGAGGAGCTGCGCGACAAGGTGTTCGGCATGATCGTCGACGAACACGAACGAACCATCAAGATGTACTTCACGATCACTGGCACCAACGACCTGCTCGCCGACAACCCGGCCCTCAAACGCTCGGTCTACAACCGCTTCCCGTACCTGGAGCCGCTCAACCTGCTACAGATCGAACTGCTCCGCCAGTTCCGCGCCGGCGAGGACTCGCCCCGCATCCGCCGCGGCATCCAGCTCACGATGAACGGCCTGGCCACCGCGCTCCGTAACAGTGGATAGGGGATAGACCGGGCCTGGGCCCGCTGGACCGGCATCCAGCAGCCGATTTGCGTTCTGTCGCCCCACCCCCGTAACCTTCTTCAAGTCAACGCGGGGTGGAGCAGCTCGGTAGCTCGCTGGGCTCATAACCCAGAGGTCGCAGGTTCAAATCCTGTCCCCGCTACGAATCAGGCCCGGGAAATTACGGTTTCCCGGGCCTGAAAGGTTAAAGGGATCTGACCACTCTTCCACAAAGTCGAACGCGTAAATGCTGCCGTTGATGCAGAGCTCGCTGCGTCCACTCGCGAGACCTACGCCCGCATGTCGGAACCAGGTGCGCGTTTCACCCGTGTCCTCTGGAGGAACCATCCCACGAGCGATCGGATCGGCTCCCGTGCGATCAGTAGGATCGTCCAGGAACGAGCAAACGCCGCCGGTTTCGACGAATATCTGTCTCCGGCCACTCACTCCGAACCAACCACGCCACCACGGCTGCGGTCAACGGCGCCTAGATCGACCGCATTGCCGCGCAAATATGACACCGGGACCTCGGACCCTCCTCAACCACTACATCCGCCCAGCCGAGCGATGGCGACCACCACCAACCGCGACCTCGGCCTGTGACTAGCGAACGGGTTCACTCCAAGTGATATCGTGACAGTGATATCGGAGGTGATCACAATGGAGCAGATCCTGATTCGGAACCTTCCGGCGGGAACGAAGGCTGCGCTCAAGGTGCGCGCCGAACAGCACCGTCGGTCCGTTGAGGCCGAAGCACGGGAGATCCTTTCCGACGCTCTCGAACGCGAGCCAGTCACCCTCGTCGACCTTCTCGGCACCGACGAAGGGTCGGACATTGAGTTCGAGCCCGAGCGCCTCGGCCTGACCGCTCGCACCCCTGATCTGTGACCGGCTGATGCAGTACGTATTGGACACCAATGTGGTCTCCGCGCTCCGAGTCCGAGGACGTAATCCGCAGGTAGAGGCCTGGGCCGCAGCAGTGCCTGTATCCGACATGTTCGTGACGGCACCCACGATGGCCGAGATCGAACGCGGCGTGGTTGCCAAGGAGCGATCCGACCCGCTCCAAGGCGAGATCCTGCGCCGGTGGTTCGAAGACCACGTTCTGCCAGCGTTCGCAGACCGAGTGCTGCCATTCGACCTACCCGCTGCTCGGATCCTGGCTACCTACCGAGTCCCAGAGCACGCTCCGCTCGACGATGCACTGATCGCTGCTGTCGTTCAAGCCTCCGAGATGACCGTCGTAACCCGCAACACCCGGCACTTCGAACCACTCGGGGTTGCCTGTCTCAACCCGTGGAGCCAGATCTCGTAACGACGGTCCCGATCAAACCCGTGACTTGACAGCGCGTCCAGGACGATTCCCTCGGTGCGCCCGGATCGCACGTCACACACCCTCCTTCTTGAGGATGTCCAGCACCGCTGTGCGCCGTCGCGTCGACAGCCCCGCCGGGAATTGAGTAGGGCTACGCATGCTGTGACCTGCCCGAACGTCCTAGCGTTCTACGTATGACCCACGGAAACGACATCCCCCAGTCCGCGACCACCTCGGCGTTCCAGATCCAGGCGGTCATCGCGTTCGCCGTCAGTTTGACGGCGTCGGTCATCGGCGTCTGGAACCTTCCGCTCGACTCCTGGCAGCGCGGTTTCTTCGGCGTAACCCTGCTGTTCCTGGTGTCAAGCACGTTCACTCTTGCGAAGGTGGTACGTGACAGGCAGGAGCAGACGACGATCCGTTCCCGTCTGGACGAGGCCCGGGTGGAAAAGCTGATCGCCGAACACGACCCGTTCAAGGGTGTCGCCTGACCCCTGACGTCTTGCCCGCCACGATGACACCTCGCATCTCAACGGACAGTTTGTCCATACTGTCAGCAAGATATGGACGTTATGGCGATTGACTATATCCGGCGGTTCCTAGCGTGATATGCGATTTGTTGACCTGATTCCTGTATCGCCGATTGCGCACCATTGAGCTGTATGAACCCGTCTTCATGTTGTTCTTGTATTGTCCTGCGAGGCGGATCACACTGTGGTACTTCTGAGGCACCAACCGACCGGAGTGGTCGGCCCGCAGAGCAGAGGTGAGTCCTATGAGTGGTGCATCTCCAGAATTGGCGAAGGCGCTGAGCCAACGTCAATTATCGATGATCGCGATCGGTGGTGTCATCGGTGCCGGCCTCTTCGTGGGTTCGGGCGTTGTCATCCAAAAGACCGGTCCAGGTACGTTTATTACCTACGGCCTTGCAGGTCTGCTGATCATCATGGTCATGCGGATGCTGGCGGAGATGGCGGTCGCCAACCCGGCGACCGGCTCTTTCGCAGACTATGCACGGCAGTCTCTCGGCGAGTGGGCAGGATTCTCGGTCGGCTGGCTGTATTGGTATTTCTGGGTGATTGTGGTCGGCTTCGAGGCAATTGCCGGCGCCAAGATCATCGAATTCTGGTACGACGGTATACCGATGTGGATCCTGGCACTTCTGTTGCTGACGGCCATGACGGCGACAAACCTGTTCTCCGTGTCCTCGTTCGGTGAGTTCGAATTCTGGTTCGCGGGAATCAAGGTCGCCGCGATCGTTGCTTTCCTGCTGATCGGCTCGATCTACGTGGTCGGTCTGTGGCCGGACAAAGATCTCGATTTCTCCAATCTGACCGCACACGGCGGATTCTTCCCCAACGGCGTCAGCGCGGTGACGGTCGGCGTGGTGACGGTGATCTTCTCGATGGTCGGCGCCGAGGTCGCCACCATCGCGGCCGCCGAATCGCAGGACCCCGAGCATGCGGTCGCGAAGGCCGCCAACTCGGTGATCGTCCGTATCGCGGTGTTCTTCGTCGGTTCGGCCTTCCTCCTGGTCACCATCCTTCCGTGGAAGGAGATGGGCGGTGAAGGGCACGGTGGCAGCGCGTCTCCGTTCGTCGCGGCATTCGAGGAGATGGGGATACCCGGCGCCGAACACATCATGAACGCGGTGGTTCTCACGGCGGTGCTCAGCTGCCTGAATTCGGACATGTACACCGCATCTCGCATGTTGTTCGTGCTCGCGGCCCGACGTGAAGCACCCGCTTCGCTTGTCGAGGTGACCAAACGAGGCGTTCCCGCCGCAGCAATCCTCAGCTCTTCGGTGATCGGATTCCTGTGCGTCATCGCGGCCGCGGTCGCCGAGAAGTCGATCTTCGACTTCCTGCTGAAATCGTCCGGTGCGATCATCCTGTTCGTCTACCTGCTGATCGCGATCTCTCAAATCGTGCTGCGGCGCCGTAACGGGTCCGAACAGCTCAAGGTCAAGATGTGGGGCTTCCCGGTGCTCTCGATCCTGACCGCGCTTGCGATCGTCGCGATCCTCGTGCAAATGGGATTCGATTCCGGCAGTCGCTCGCAGTTGTTGCTGAGTCTGCTGTCCTTTGTGGTCGTCGTGATTCTCTTCTTCATCAACCGCTTCTACGTCGCAAGCAGGCCCATCGCGCCGGTTATCGAGGCAGAGGCACCGCCGGAACGAGTGCTGGTGCTCGCCAACGAGACCGTCGACTCCGACGTGCTGATCGACGAGCTCAGCCGGATGGGCGCCGACCACAAGTGTGTCTTCCACGTCGTCGTACCGGCCAGCCCCGTCGAGACGGGGACGGCCGCGACTCACGGGCCGCGCGACGTGTGGCCGGCGACCCTGAAGGCGGCGCAGGAGCGGCTCGACGTCACGCTGACCACGTTGCGGGAAGCCGGATTCACCGCCGACGGCGAACTGGGTGAGAATCGGCCGCTGCGAGCACTTGCCGCGGGCGTGGAGTCCTTCAATCCCGATCAGATCGTGATCTCCACCAAGCCGGCGGAGGAATCGGTATGGATGAGGTTCGACGTGATCGACCGGGCGCGTGAGCAGTTCCAGATCCCGGTGACCAATGTCGTCGCCCGGCCGGTCGCTTCGGGGCTGGTATGACCATCGTCGTAGGCTTCTCGGCCAGCCGGCAATCGCAGGCGCCACTGAACCTGGCCGTGCAGATGGCGGCGGCGTCCGGACACTCCATCGTGGCCGTGGCAGTGGTGGAGGACTCGGGTGCCCGCGCCGGAGATCCGTTCCAGAAGGAGTTCATCGGACACCTCACCGAACGTACCGAGACAGCGTTGCGGAAGGTCCTCGACGGAATGCCGGGAGGAGCGCAGGTGCCGGCGGTCGTGACTCCGGGTCCGTCGACGGCAACCGGTCTCCTGCAGGTGGCCGCCGATCACGACGCTGACGCAGTGGTGGTCGGGTCGTCGTCATCGGGCCTGATGGGCAGATTGGCGCTGGGCAGCGTCACCGACCGGATCGTCCACACCGCACGGCTACCGGTCGCCATCGCCCCCCGCGGCTACAAGCTGGATCCGGGCCGTATCACGCGTGTCACCGCGGGATACGGCGGGGCCGCCGACGAAAGCGGACTGATTCCGGCCGCTGCGGTACTGACCCGTAAGTGGTCGCTGCCACTGCGGGTGGTGTCGTTCACCGTTCGGCCGATGGCGGCGTTCGGTGCTTCGGCGACACCCAAGTCGGAGCAGGAGATGGTCGACCGCTGGGTCGAACAGACCGGGAAAGCGGTGACCTCCGAACTCGCGGAGGTACGTACCAGGATCGACGTGCCAGATGTGGAGGTTGTCGTGGGCACCGGCCCGGACTGGTCGACGGCCATGGACAGCGTGCCGTGGCGACCGGGGGAGATCCTGGCGCTGGGGTCAGGAGCTGCGGGCATCGTCTCCCAGGTGTTTCCGGGTGCGGCGGCCAACCGCATCCTGCGCAACAGCCCGGTTCCGGTGATGTTGATGCCCAAGGCATGACACAGCAATAGGCCGCAGACAAAGCGCGCCGTCCGGCGGGATCCGGACGGCGCGCTTTGTGGTTGTCGGAAGCGGTGGCTGTCTCAGGGCGTGGTGTCGAGTGTGTTGCCGGGGGCGATCGCACCACAACCGTTGGGTGCGGGCTTGCCGATGAACCGATCGTTGAGCCAGGAGAAGGCCCCGGGCAGGAATGCGGCCGCGCCTGGTGTGTGGCTGAGCTGGTCGTACTGCTGGTAGCTGATGGCGCGGTTGCCTCGCGCACAGTACTGGCGGGCCAGTGCCCGCACGTCACCGGCGATCATCACGCCATCGCCTTTGCCAATCCGTGGCTTGTTGCCCACCGTGCCCTCGAGCTCTCCGGCGGCCGCCTGGCCTATGAACAGCGGGACGGTGGGGGTGGCTGCCTTCCCGAGGTTGATCTTGCCGACGGTCTCGACGAACGGCGTGACAGTCATCGGGTCGGCGTACTGCGGCTTCATCAGCTGCTTCCACGTCATGCCGGGGTAGTGACCCATCACGTTGTTGATCGGCGCGGTCTGCATCTCGGCAACGATCTTCTTCCCGTACTCACTTAGGTATTTCGAGAAGTTGACATCGTAGGATCGGGCGATTCCGATGATCGCCATCGCGGCCACGCCTGACCACGTCTTGCTGCCGCTGATGTAGGTGAGATTGCGGATCGGGTTGACCAGCAGTCCACCCGACGCCGCACCGACCAGCCGGCGATTGACATCCGGTGCGTAGTCCGGGGCGAGCGCCGCAGCCCAGTTGGTGCCGATCGCCCCGCCCGAGTACCCGAACAGGCCGATCTTCGTGGACGGCTTGAGGCCGGTCAGGGGTGAGCGGGTGGCCGCACGGATCGAGTCGAGAGTGTTGGTGCCGTACTCGGGGCCCGCCGCGAAGTTCGCCTTCTGTCCTTCAATGTCGGCGACGATCACCGTGTAGCCGGCGGTCAGCATCGGAGCGATGAGTCCGGCCTCGGCCGAATTGACCTGTCCGCCTTCGGTGACCGTTCCCGCGATGGCCCGCGACGGGCTGTCCTCGGGATTGAGCGAATCGTAGAACGACTGGTAGGCGATCGCCCGGCTCGGGTCGACGCCGCCGGGCGGTTTGAGAACAGAGGTGACATTGACGACGGGCCGGTTCTGCGCGTCGACCGTGCGATAGGTGAGCTGCACCGCCGAGATCGGCATCGCGTTGCCTTGCACGTGCATGGTCAACTCCCGCGACTTGACCACCTGTCCCGGCTTGAGCGAGGCCAGGTCTGAACCGGAGTAGGTGAAGAAGCTGTCCGGTGCCGCACCGGCGGGCGCCGCCGTCACCAGCCCCGCAACCATCGCCGTCGACGCCGCGAGCAGCGCCGCACGGCCGCTCCGCCTATAGCACAATCCAGTAACGCCCCGAGTGAAAATACGATTCTCCGTCACCGGAGGAATGTTACCGGTCAGTAGCTTCAGCGGCAAGAGATGTCCGGGCTGTCGGGATCCGGCCGTGATGATTCTGTCGTACCGCGTCGGCGCTGCCGATGCCGTGCCGGACACGCCCAATACCGCCACGGCGCAGACCGCGGCCGACGCGAGGATGGCTCGCAATGAAGTTCGGGTCACAAGCGGGCGCTAACAACTGCGTCCCGACCGATCGGGGAGATTCGGGGGAATTCACCCAGCCGGGAGATGGGAGGCCGCGGCGTCGTCGAGGAACCAGACGGTTTCGGCGGTGCCGTGGGCGCCGGCGCACGGCCAGTCGGTGGGGTCGGCGCCCGCGTGGGCTGCCGCGACAGCCTCGGCCTTGTCGGCACCTGCGACCAGGAACCACACGGCGCGGCTGCGGTTGACCACCGGCAATGTCAGAGTGATGCGGAGCGGCGGTGGCTTGGGGGAGTCTGTAACGGCCACAACAGTTTCCGACGATTCTGCGGTGGCCTCGGTGTTGGGGAACAGGGAATTGATGTGGCCCTCGCCACCCATGCCGAGCAGGTGCAGATCGAATTCGGGTGCGACGCCGTCGGCGGACAGCGTCGCCAACGTCCGGGCATAGTCTTCGGCGGCGGCCTCAATGTCGTCGCCGAATGGACCGTCCGATGGAGCCATCTCATGGACCTTGGCGGGGTCGACGGGGACATGGGCCAGCAGTGCGTTGCGCGCCTGGCCGACGTTGCGTTCCGGGTCGTCGGAGGGAACGAAACGGTCATCACCCCAGTACAGTTCGACGTTCGCCCAGTCGATATCACCGCTGTCGGCGGCGAGCGCGGCCAGAATTGCGATGCCGTTGCTGCCACCTGTCAGCACCACGTGCGCCACGCCGCGTTCACGCTGTGCGGCGGTCACCACCTTCACGAACCGGGCCGCCGCGGTGGAGACGAGTTCAGCCTTGTCGTCGAAGACGAGGGTCTCGGTCACCGGTTGCAGGTGCGGATTCTCCGATGCGATCACTCCGAAATCCTTCCCACTGTAGCCCTTTCCACAGTCTCCACCTCGGCGGCACCGGCGAGTGCCAGCGCGTAGATGTCGTCGGCGTCGAGCCTACGCAGTTCCTCGGCCAGACACATCGGCAGGTTGCGGCGGATCAATGCGATCCGCCCGTCCGGCTTGCCCGGCGCCGTCAGCACCGCATTGCTGTTCTCGTCGATGGCCAGTACCGTCGGACCGCCCGCACGATGCAGCCGCACCTCGAAACTGCCGATACTCCGGCGGGTCGGCACACCCAGCGCCGCCCGTAACCAGCCTGCCAGCAGATCGATCGCCGGAGACTTCGACGGACCGGACACGTCGACGGCGGTGATCGCCTCGTGTGGTGGCCGGTCGACGGCGGAGGCCAGGATGCCCCGCCACGGTGTGATCTGAGTCCAGGTGATGTCGGAATCACCGGCGCAGTAGTTGGCCAGGCGCCGGGCGAGCACCGTGTCGGGATGGGGATCCTTGCTCGCGTCGAGGAGGCGGCGGGTACCGAGCATGCCCATCGGGTCGGCGGCGGGATGCGACGGTGCGGTGCCCGGCCACCAGGTGACCACAGGCGTATCCGGCAGCAGGAACGGAATCACCACCGATTGTGGGTGGGCGGCCAGCTCGCCGTGCAACGCCAGAACTACCACCTCGGAGGCACCCGCGTCACCACCGACTCGGATCTGTGCGTCCAGCCGGGTGTCGTCGTTCTCGTCGCCCCGCGACACCACGATCACGCGGCTCGGGTGCTCGCGGCTGGCGTCGATCGCCGCCGAGATCGCGCCCTCGGTGGGTTCGTCGTGTTCGGCGACCACCACCAGGGTGAGCACGCGGCCCAGGCTGATGGCGCCACCGGACTCACGTACCTCAACGATCCGCTTGGCGACGACGCCGGTGGACGTGTCCGGAAGATCGACGATCATCGCTGTCTCCTTACGGCCGGCGCCAGTTGCGGCCGGTGTGGCTCATCATCTGCTCGGCCGACACCGGCCCCCAGGTACCCGACTCGTATGTGTCGGGTTTGCCCTCGGCGGCCCAGTGTTCGAGCACGGGATCGAGGATCTGCCACGACAATTCGACTTCCTCGTTCACCGGGAAGAGCGATGGTTCGCCGAGCAGCACGTCGAGGATCAGGCGCTCGTACGCCTCCGGCGACGCCTCGGTGAACGCGGTGCCGTAACTGAAATCCATGTTGACATCGCGCACCTCCATGCTCGATGCGGGTACCTTGGAGCCGAACCGCAGGGTGATGCCCTCGTCCGGCTGCACCCGGATCACCAGAGCGTTCTGGCTCAGTTCCTCGGTCATCGTCTTGTCGAACGGCAGATGCGGTGCTCGCTTGAACACCAGTGCGATCTCGGTGACCCTGCGGCCCAAGCGTTTTCCGGTCCGAAGATAGAACGGCACACCCGCCCAGCGTCGGGAATCGACCTCCAGGGCGATCGCCGCGTACGTTTCGGTGATCGAGTCGGCGGCGAAGCCGTCCTCATCGATGAGACCGGGAACCTTTTCGCTGCCCTGCCAGCCCGGTCCGTACTGGCCGCGGGCCGTATTCTCCGCCAGGGGCTCGATATTGCGGGTGGCGGCCAGAACTTTGATCTTCTCGGCCTGTAATTGCTTGGGCTCGAACGAGATCGGCTCCTCCATCGCCACGAGCGCCATCAGTTGGAGCAGATGATTCTGGATGACATCGCGGGCCGCGCCGATACCGTCGTAATATCCGGCGCGCCCGCCGAGACCGATGTCCTCGGCCATGGTGATCTGCACGTGATCGATGTAGTGCGAGCTCCACAACGGATCGAACAGCTGGTTGGCGAACCGCAGCGCCAGAATGTTCTGCACTGTCTCTTTGCCGAGGTAGTGGTCGATCCGGAACACCGACGATTCGGGGAACACCCGATTGACGATGGCGTTGAGCTGCTTCGCCGATTGCAGGTCATGGCCGAACGGCTTCTCGATCACCACCCGACGCCAGAAGTCGTCACCGTCCTGTGCCAGACCCACCCGGTTGATCTGCTCAAGCACCGTCGGAAACGCCTTCGGCGGAATCGACAGGTAGAACGCGTGATTGCCGTCGGTGCCGCGTTCGGTATCCAGGCGCTGCAAGGTGTCCTTGAGGAGGTCGAACGCGGCGTCGTCGTCGAATGAGCCCTGTACGAACCGGAACCCCTCGCTCAGGCGCTCCCACACCTCCTCCCGGAAACCGGTGCGGGCATGGTCGCGGACCGCGTCGTGCACGACCTTGGCGAAGGCGTCGTGATCCCAGTCGCGCCGGGCGAACCCGACCAGCGCGAACGACGGTGGCAACAGCCCCCGGTTGGCCAGGTCGTACACCGCGGGCATCAGCTTCTTACGCGCAAGATCACCGGTGACCCCGAAAATGACCAGACTGCAGGGACCGGCGATCCGCGCAAGGCGTTTGTCCCGGGGATCGCGCAGCGGATTGGTCCAGCCGGTGGTGGCACTGTGCTGCGCGTTCCGGGAGGTGACCAAGGTTCAGCCTTTCGCTGCGGCGAGCTGCTCGGCGGTTGCATCGAGCAGCTCGTTCCATGCGTCTTCGAACTTACTAACTCCCTCGCTCTCCAGCACCTCGAAGACGTCGGTGAAATCGATACCCAGGGCGGCGATCTTGTCGAAGATTTCCTGCGAGGCGTCGCCGAGCCCGGTGATCGAGGACGTGTTGACCCAGCCGTGATCGGCGAAGGCGTCCATCGTCTTGCCCGGCATCGTGTTGACGGTGTTGGGGGCGACCAGTTCGCTGACGTACAGGGTGTCGGGGTAGTCGGGGTTCTTGACACCGGTCGACGCCCACAGCGGACGCTGCGACCGGCCGCCCCGGGCGACCAGCGCGTCGAACCGGTCGCCGCTGAACACCTCCTCATACGCGGCGTAGGCGAGCCGGGCGTTGGCGAGGGCGGCCTTGCCCTGCAACTCGCCGGCCTCGGCCGAACCGACGGCGGCCAGGCGCTTGTCCACCTCGGTGTCGACGCGGGAGACGAAGAACGAGGCCACCGAGTGGATCTTCGACAGATCGTGACCGGCGGTGGCGGCGGCCTCCAGACCGTCGAGGTAGGCGTCCATGACACCGCGGTAGCGCTCGACGGAGAAGATCAGCGTCACGTTCACACTGATGCCCTCGGCGATCACCTTGGCGATCGCGGGCAGACCGGCCACGGTCGCCGGGATCTTGATCAGCAGATTGGGCCGGTCGACGATCTTCCACAGTTCGATCGCCTGCGCGACGGTGGCGTCGGTGTCGTGCGCCAGCCGCGGATCGACCTCGATGGACACCCGGCCGTCGACACCGTCGGTGGCCTCGTACACGCCGGCCAGGACATCGCAGGCGTTGCGGACGTCGTCGGTGGTGACGGTGCGGATGGTGGCGTCCACATCCGCGCCGCGCGCGGCTAGCTCGCCGACCTGGGTGTCGTAGCTGGTGCCCGCGGACAGGGCGGCCTGGAAGATCGACGGGTTGGTGGTCACCCCGGTCACCGACTTGGTGTCGACGAGGGCGGCGAGGTCACCCGAGGAGATCAGGTCACGGGACAGGTCATCGAGCCACACCGATACCCCGGCGGCGGACAGTTCGGCGAGCTTCTCGTTCTGGGTCACGACGGTTCTCCCTGGTTTCGAGTGATTACTTGGCGATTGCGCGTTCGGCGGCTGACACGACGGCCTCGGCGGTGATGCCGAACTTCTCGTAGAGCACCGTGGACCCGGCCGACGCGCCGTAGTGCTCGAGCGAGACGATCTGGTCGGCGAACGGCACGAACCGGAACCACGGCATCGCGATACCGGCTTCGACCACCACGCGCGGGGTGGCCGGGGGGAGCACCGAATCCCGGTACTCCTGGGTCTGCTCGTCGAACCATTCGACGCTGGGCATCGACACGACGCGGGCGGCGATGCCCTTGCCGGCGAGGGTCTGCTGCGCGGCCACAGCGATCTCGACCTCGGAGCCGGTGGCGATCAGCACCACGGCAGCGTCACCGTCGGCTTCGCTCAGGACGTATCCGCCGGCGGCGACGCCCTCGGCGGACGTGCCTTCCAGGACGGCGACGTTCTGCCTGGTCAGGGCAAGGCCGGCCGGATTGTTGTGGCGAGTCAGGATGTGCGCCCACGCGTACGCGGTCTCATTGGCGTCGGCAGGACGCACGACGTCCAGATGCGGGATCGCCCGCAGCGCCGCCAGGTGCTCGACCGGCTGATGCGTGGGACCGTCCTCGCCGAGACCGATCGAGTCATGTGTCCACACGTAGATCGGAGCGATCTCCATCAGGGCCGCCAGACGCACGGCGGGCCGCATGTAGTCGGCGAACT
>NZ_JAGQTN010000043.1 GCF_020438995.1 Gordonia sp. (in: high G+C Gram-positive bacteria) | reverse complement strand
TTCGTCACGGCACTCAAATCTGGTCCTGATCGCTCGAGTGTTGAACGGTTTAACCGCGAAGTCCTTTGTCGGTAACTGAAACATCTACTGGCAAGAATGTTGCAGTAGAACGTTTCAGTAGATCAGATCAGAAGAGCCTCCATGAGGCACGCGGGTCCTTCGGTCCCTGCCCATCCCAGACCACGAGTCCAAGGTCCCGTAGCGCTTGGAGATGGCGGGACGCCGTGGGACGAGCAAGATCAGCAAGTTCGGCCACTTGACCAGTTCCAAGGGGTCTTCCTTCGAGGCGGAGTACGTCGAGAACCCGACGCGCACTCTTGGTGAGACCGGAGCGAACATCGTCAGGGAGCGCGTCTGCCGAGGACAGAACGAGGCGCACAGATCCGCTGGTCTGGGTGTAAATCGGATCGGTGAGCCCAAGGCTGCGCATCTCACTGAATATGCGCACGATCCCTTCGCCGAGTTCTCGCGCGATACCAAGGTCGGAGCAGACCCGGACAATGCGGGGGTTACGGGCATATCGGCTGATAGTCAGTGGTTTGGCCGGGTCGGCGAGTCCGGGAAAACGGCCGGGATTCGAGATCTCGATTCGATTCGGAAATATCTCGAATCGAACGTGATCGCCTGCCATCGAGTACGAGCGGTGCAGGACAGCGTTAACCAAGCCTTCGAGCCATACATCTCGAGGGATGATGGGACGGGACTCGAATCGTCCGCTCCGTGCCAACGGCTGGGTATTTGGTACCCACTCTTCGATCAGTGCGGCGGCGTGGATGATTTGCTCGGGAATCGAGCCTTCGCAACGGATGTCGCCGCCCGAGAGGAGGGTCATCCTGGCCCCTGTGCCGCGTTCGTTGTCGGCATAGCGCAGGACTCGAACGACCGCACTCGGGAACAGAGACTGCGGGCGTTCGGCAAAGAGTAGCCAGCCGGCCACAGTCAGATGCCCATTGCGAGTGAGTAGGTCGCGTGCCGCCAACATACCTTCCGGAGTAGCCGCACCGATCGCATCTTGATATGCGCTAACCTGCGCGGCGCTGAGGTCATGGCGCGTAGCGTCGACGCTCGTTCCGTCGAAAGGAGCGCTGCCACGGTCGTATTCGAGTTCACGTCGTTGGGCGTAGCCGAGCCTGCGGGATTCGTCGCCGACACGAAGATAGACCTCTCCTTTCGTATTTTCGTGGACATGCTCCCCCGGATCAATCTGGAACACGAGCACAATCTGGTCGGCGGCGGTCCTCAACTCGGCTACTTTGCACCGTACGACGGGGGTCGTGAAGTCGTGGGCGGTCTGGAGGAGCTCGTTCACCCGACTGGGTGCTACCCCATCGATCGCGCCGTCGTGAATCCCAACGGCAACGTACCCGCCCTCGGCATTCGCCATTGCGATGAGTGGCACCGCGACGTCCCGTGCAGCGGTGCGCCCGGACTTGCGCTCGTACCACTGCCCTTCGTCAAGCGTGGCCAGCTGCAGAGCCGCCTCGGCGGCCGTGAGGGCAAGCACGCGGTCAACCTCGCCAGCCTGCATGGAAATTACTGTAACATTTTTCCAGTGCAGATCAGTTTAGGTGGTGTGAGGTGGACTCTCTGCGCTATTGGCGACGTTCGCGGCAGCTTCTACTGTCAGGAGTGATACGGCATGGCGAATCGATTGGTTGCGGCGACGAGCCCCTACTTGAACCAGCACGCCGAGAATCCGGTGGATTGGTGGGAGTGGAAGCCGGAGGCGTTCGCCGAGGCGGCGCGCCGGGATGTGCCGGTGCTGTTGAGCGTCGGGTATGCGGCGTGTCATTGGTGTCATGTGATGGCGCACGAGTCGTTCGAGGACGAGGCCACGGCCGCGCAGATGAATGCCGATTTCGTGTGCATCAAGGTCGATCGGGAGGAACGGCCCGACATTGACGCCATCTATATGAACGCCACCGTCGCGATGACCAGGCAGGGTGGGTGGCCGATGACGTGCTTTCTTGCCGCCGACGGTGCGCCGTTCTATTGCGGCACCTACTACCCGCTCACCCCGCGCGGGGGTCAGCCGTCGTTCCGGCAGGTGCTCACCGCGATCACCGAAGTATGGACGCAGCGCCGCGATGAAGTCGCCGAAGTCGGTGATCAGGTGCGTAAACATTTGAGCGACAACGTATCTGCTCTTCCGTTCGCAGGGCGGGGGATCGACGACGCTCTGCTCGACGCCGCGGTCACCGCGATCCTGGCCGACGAGGATCCGGTCGCGGGCGGTTTCGGCGGGGCGCCCAAGTTTCCGCCGTCGGCGCTGCTCGAAGGGCTGCTGCGGCACAGTGAACGGACCACGCCGCGGGCGCGGGACGCGGCGATCGGTACCTGCGAGGCGATGGCGCGGGGCGGCATCTACGACCAACTCGGCGGCGGGTTCGCCCGGTACGCCGTCGACAACGCCTGGGTGGTACCGCATTTCGAGAAGATGCTGTACGACAACGCGCAACTGTTGCGGGCTTACGCACACCTGGCGCGCACCACGGGTAACGCTCTGGCGCTGCGGGTGACCGAGGAGACCGTCGAGTTCCTGGAGCGGGATCTGCGGGTCGGCGGTGGGTACGCATCGTCGCTCGACGCCGACGCCGGCGGGGTGGAGGGCTCCACCTATGTGTGGACGCCCGCGCAGTTGGCCGATGTGCTCGGTGCCGACGACGGTGCTTGGGCCGCAGATCTTTTCGGTGTCACCGAGGCCGGAACTTTCGAACACGGATCGTCGACGCTGCAACTGCCGCGCGACCCCGATGAAACGGAGCGTTGGGCGCGGGTGCGGGCTCGGCTTCTTGCTGCCCGCGCCGCACGTCCCCAGCCGGCTCGCGACGACAAGGTGGTCACCGCCTGGAACGCGATGACGGCCACCGCGCTTGCCGAGTCCGGTGCGGGACTGGGTCGTCCCGACTGGGTCGAGTCCGCGGTATGGTGTGCCGGATCATTGTGGGACAACCACATTCGTGACGGTCAACTCCGCCGGTCATCGCTCGGCGGAGTTACCGGCGATCCGCTGGGTGCGCTCGACGACCATGCCGCGCTGTGCGTCGCGCTGCTGACGATCCACCAGGTGACCGGTGACCTCGTCTGGCGCGATCGTGGTGTCACGCTGCTCGAGAGGACCATTGAGCTGTTCGGTGACCCCGACGCTGTCGGAAGCTGGTTCGACTCAAGCGAATCCGGGCTCATCGTGCGGCCACGCGATGCCGTCGACGACGCCACCCCGGCGGGTGCCTCGCTGCTGGCCGAAGCCTTGCTGCTCGGCTCGTTGCTCGCCGAAACTGACATGGCGACACGATATTCGGAACTGCTCGACGCGACACTGGGCCGCGCGGCGATCCTCCTGTCGAAACTCCCGCGTTCGTCCGGTCATTGGCTCGCGGTGGCCGAGGCCGTGCTCACCGGGCCGTTGCAGATCGTCGTCGTCGAAACCCCGGACAGTACAGGCGAATTGGTGGCAGCCGCCCGTCGGCTGGCGCCCGGCGGGTCGGTTGTGGTTGCCGGCGAGAAGGATTCGTCACCTCTGCTGGCCGACAGGGGAACGGTCGACGGTACCGACGCCGTCTACGTCTGCCGGGGCACGGTATGCGGGCTGCCGGTGACGACCGTCGACGCACTGGCCACCCAACTCACGTCGTGACCGTGCTGTCGATCCCGGGAACCGAGATCAACAGCACACTCAGATCGATGCGCTCAGCCATTCGTCCACTGTGGACCCGCTGTTATGGATTGCGCAGAGCCTCCGTGAAGCGATCGGCAACCCAGTCGATCTCGTCGTGGCTGATCACCAGCGGCGGTGCCAGCCGCACCGTGCTGCCGTGGGTGTCCTTGGCCAGCATGCCACACTCGGCCAGGCGTAAGCAGAACTGTTTACCGGTGCCGAGCACAGGGTCGATGTCGATGCCTGCCCACAGACCTTTACCCCGCACCGCGAACACCCCGTGCCCGATGAGTTCACGTAGCCGCGTGTGCAGGTGTGCGCCCAGGTCGGCGGCCCGCGCCTGCCAGGTGCCGTCGGCAAGCATGTCAACGACGGTGTGCCCGACGGCCGCGGCCAGCGGATTGCCGCCGAACGTGGAACCGTGCGTGCCGGGGGTGAGTACCCCGAGAATGTCGCTGTCGGCGACCACCGCCGACACCGGCAGAATGCCGCCGCCGAGGGCTTTGCCGAGGGTGAACACATCGGGGGTGACGTCCCAGTGCTCGACGGCGAACGTCTTGCCGGTCCGGCCGAGGCCGGACTGGATCTCGTCAGCGATCATGAGCACGTTGCTTTCGGTGCACAGGGCACGCAGGCGCGGCAGGTAGTCGTCGGGTGGCACGATGATCCCGGCCTCACCCTGGATCGGTTCGACGAGCACCGCGACGGTGTCGGCGGTGATGGCGGCGGCCAGCGCTTCGATGTCGCCGTACGGGACCCGATCGAATCCCGGTGTGTACGGGCCGAATCCGGCGCGCGCCTCGTCGTCGTCGCTGAAGCTGATGATGGTGGTGGTGCGGCCGTGGAAGTTGCCGCCCGCCACGACGATCCGCGCGTGTCCGTCCGGCACCCCCTTCACGTCATAGCCCCATTTTCGGGCCACCTTGATGGCCGATTCGACGGCCTCGGCGCCGGTGTTCATCGGCAGCACCATGTCTTTGCCGCACAGATCGGCCAGTGCAGTGCAGAACGGCTCGAGCCGGTCGGACAGGAACGCCCGGCTCGTGAGGGTCACCCGGCTTAGTTGTTCGGTCACTGCCGCGACGATCCGCGGATTGCGGTGCCCGAAGTTCACCGCCGAGTATGCGCCCAGGCAGTCGAGGTAGCGGACGCCGTCGACGTCGGTCACCCACACTCCTTCGGCGGTCGCCGCCGTGACGGGGAGTGGTGAGTAGTTATGTGCCACATGAGATTCGACGTCGAATCTGGTTGCGTTCATGTCTGAATCCCCTTCACGACACTGTGATCGGTCTGCCGGCACCCGTAATTCCAGGGTGCAGCACTTGATTCCACCTCCGCCCTTGAGCAGTTCGGACAGATCGACGGTGATGGGACGGTAGCCGGCGTCGGCGATATGTGTCGTCAATTCCATTGCTGCGTCGGTCATCACAACGTTATGACCGTCGGAGACCAGGTTGAGTCCCAATGCCAGCGCATCGGCCTCCGAGGCGATGATCGCGTCCGGGAACAGTTCGCGGAGCACCGCGAGCGAGGCGGGGGAGAACGCCGGCGGGTAGTAGGCGATGGTGTGCGCGTCGAGTACCCCCAGCGCTGTGTCCAGGTGATAAAACCGCGGATCGACAAGCTCGAGTGTGATCACCGGAAGTCCGGTGATCTCGGCGATTTCGGCATGGGTGTCGCGGTCCGTGCGAAAGCCCGTGCCCGCCAAGATCCGATCGCCGACGACGAGGAAATCACCCTCGCCCTCTTGGACACCTTCGGTGCGGCACACGGTCGCGCCCGCGAGCGTCGCAAACCATTCGGCGTAGTGCTCGGCTTCGGGTGCCCGTTCGGGAAAGGCGAAGCGGGCGGCCACGATCCGGTCGCCGACACTGAGTCCACCGTTGGCGGCGTACACCATGTCGGGCAGGCCGGGCTGGGCGTCGACGAGGTGCACGGTGTGCCCAAGGCTCGCGTAGGTGTCGCGCAGCCGTTGCCATTGCCGCACCGCCAGATCGGTGTCGACGGGGATGTCCGGGTTCATCCACGGATTGATGGCATAGCTGACGGTGAAGTGGATCGGTGGGGTCATCGCGTAGGTGCGCGGTGTCGCGCTTCGCGTGGTCGCGTGGGTTCCGATGGGGTTGGTCAGCGTCATGAATCGAGCGTATCGTCGGCATAATGTGCAAACAATCGATGTTGATTGCTCATCTGCACAACAAATAGTTTGTAGATTGTGAAAGGGCGGTGATCTGTTGCGAAAGCTGGACGATCTGGACGAGCAGGTGCTCGCCGCGCTCACTCGCGATGCCCGGGCCACATACGCCCAGATCGGTGACGAGGTCGGGCTGAGCGCTCCGGCGATCAAACGCCGCGTCGACAGGCTTCTCGACGACGGCGTGATCCGTGGTTTCACCGCGGTCATCGATCCGGGTGCGATGCAGTGGACCACCGAGGCCTACGTGCAGGTGTTCTGCCGCGGCAACATCTCACCCGACGACCTGCGCGCCGCCTGGGAACCGATTCCCGAGATCGTTTCCGCCGCAACGGTCACCGGCTCGGCCGACGCCATCCTGCGGGTCGTGGCCCGCGACGTCGGGCACCTCGAACAGGCCCTCGAACGTATCCGGCGGGCCGGTGCCGTCGACAGGTCGGAGTCGATCATCATCCTGTCGCGGCTCATCGACAGGGCACATCCGTGATCCCGGCGGGAACACGTGTGCTACGGTGATCGGCGTGAATACACGTGTACGCGCCTATTGGCGCTTTATCGAGGCTCCGGGTGGGGCCACGGTGAAGCGCTGAATCGCGTTCGCACAAAACCATCCGGAGCCCGAGCAGTGACCAATGTGGTCGCTGCTCTTGTCGTTTCAGGGCACCGGAACAACACCAGGGACTGTGCCCCGGGATGTCGAAGACACGACCGACGACAGGCACAACCTGAAAGGCACACAGGCGTGACCACCACCGACGACCTCGCACTCTCCGTCAGCGATCTGCCCCAGAGCGATCTGCCCCAGAGCGATCTGCCACAGTCCACCAGCGACCGCCGCATCAAGACGTTCCGGGCCATTCCCTCGCCGGACGCGCTGCGCAATGAACTGCCGCTCACCGCCCGCCGCGCGCTGGCCGTGCAACGCGACCGCGACGAAATAGCCGCGATCCTCGCCGGCCACGATGACCGCCTGATCGTCGTCGTCGGACCGTGTTCGGTGCACGATCCGGTCGCCGCGCTCGACTACGCCCGCCGCCTCGCGCCGCTGGCCACCGAACACGCCGATCGGCTCAAGATCGTGATGCGGGTGTACTTCGAGAAGCCCCGCACCACCGTCGGCTGGAAGGGCCTGATCAACGACCCCGGTATGGACGAGACGTACGACGTCGAGCGCGGTCTGCGCACTGCGCGATCATTGCTGCTCGACATCATCGACCTCGGTCTGCCCGTGGGCACCGAATTCCTGGAACCGACCAGCCCGCAGTACATCGCCGACGCCGTCGCCTGGGGCGCTATCGGGGCCCGCACCACCGAATCGCAGGTGCACCGCCAGCTCGCCTCGGGCCTGTCGATGCCGATCGGATTCAAGAACGGCACCGACGGCAACGTACAGGTCGCTATCGACGGTGTCGGTGCCGCCGCCGCTCCGCATGTGTTCTTCGGTGTCGACGATTTCGGTCACGGCGCGGTGGTGGAGACCGTCGGAAACACCGACTGCCACATCATCCTTCGCGGCGGCACCCGCGGCCCCAACTATGACGACGCCTCGGTCGCCGATGCCGTCGCCGGTCTGACCAAGGCCGGTCTGGCACCCAAGGTGATGATCGACTGCTCGCACGCCAACTCCGGCAAGGACCACATCCGGCAGGCCGAGGTAGCCCGCGAGATCGCCGCGACGATCCGCGAAGCCTGCGCTGCCGGCGAGGAATCGCCGATCAGCGGCGTGATGCTCGAAAGTTTCCTGGTCGCCGGTGCCCAGTCCACCGACGCCACCCCCCTCACCTACGGCCAGTCGGTCACCGACAAATGCATGGCCTGGACCCCCACCGCCGAGGTCCTGGAAGTTCTCGCAAACATCTGAATTCCTTTCCCCCGCGCAAGCACTCATCCAGCTGGTTGAGGTGTGATGGAGCGCAAGCGACGAGCCTGGCAAACCACGTGAGCGGACAATGTCATCTCACTGGGTTTCGAGGCTCGCAGGCTCGCACCTCAACCGGCGGTGGGATCTGCTCTGAGCGGAACGGACCGGTGTCAGGTGCGCGGGGTGGCTAGCATCGCGGGTATGGCCGAGTACGACAACCAGCTCGAACCCAACCATCCCGAACCACTGTGGCGTGAGGTGACCGGACGGGTCCTGCGGCGATACCGCCACGACCGGGGTGAACGGCTCGTCGAGACCGCGCAACGCGCCGGCGTGTCCACCCAATACCTCTCCGAACTCGAACGCGGCCGCAAGGACGCCTCGTCGGAGATTCTGGCCGCAGTCGCCGGTGCTCTCGGCCTGACCCTGGTCGACCTGGTCCGCGAGGTGGCCGTCGACCTGGTCCGTCAGGCCCGCCCGGTGCCCGTCCTGCGGTCAGTGCCGGGCGGACCCGCCGCAGTGCCGGCCGCACCGATCCGCCGCGGTCCCTACGCCCTGGCCGCGTAGCGCACCGTACGCCGCAGACTGCACTGTGTTGGCGCCGACCTTCGGCGCTAACGTCCTTGGCGCGTGTCGATGATCTGGTCGGCGATGCCGTAGTCGACGATCTCCTGGGCGCGCAGGATGCGGTCGCGGTCGGTGTCGCGGCGCAGGGTGGCGATGTCCTGGCCGGTGTGCCGGCTCAGGGCCTGTTCGATCTCCTCTCGGGTCCGCAGGATCTCTTCGGCGGCCAGGATCAGGTCGGGGATGGTGCCGCGGCCCTGACCGGACGGCTGATGCAGCAGGACGCGGGCGTGGGGGAGGACCGAACGGCGGCCGGGGGTGCCGGCGGCCAGCAGCAGTGCAGTCGTCGAAAGGGCTTGGCCCACACAGGTCGTCGCGATGGGGGCGTGGCAGTACTGCATGGTGTCGTACAGGGCGAATGTTGCCATCACAGAGCCGCCGGGCGAGTTGATGTACAGGTCGATGGGGGCTTCGGGGTTGTCCGAGTCGAGGTGCAGGATCTGCGCGATCAAGGCGTTCGCGACGCCGTCGTCGATCTCGGTGCCCAGGTAGACGATCCGGTCGTCGAGCAGGCGGCTGTACACGTCCATAACCCGGTCGCCCTGCGGGGTTCGGCTGATGACATTGGGGATGGTGTAGGTGCTCATCGGGAGACTCCGAATCCTGTTGCGGAGGGCGCACTCGGGCGGATCTGAGCGACGGTCGTGACGATCTGGTCGATGAATCCGTAGTCGACGGACTCGCTTGCGGTGAACACGTGATCGCGCAGCGAATCGTCGAAGATCCGGTCCAGAGGTTGTCCGGTCTTCTCCGCGATCAGGCTCAGGACGGTGTCGCGGACGTGCCGCAGATCGTCGGCCTGCAATTCGATGTCGGGGGCGTAGCCGCCGATACCGGCGGACCCTTGGTGCAGAAGCACTTTCGCGTGGGGGAGGGCATAGCGTTTGCCCGCCGCGCCGCAACACAGCAGGAATTGTCCGGCGCTGTAGGCCATTCCGAGGTTCACTGTCGCAACGTCGTTGGGGATCAGGTCCATGGTGTCGGCAATGGCCAGCATCGCGGGCACCGAACCACCGGGAGAATTGATCCACAATGCGATGTCGGCGGTCGGATCGTAGGCGGACAACAAGACCAGTTGCGCGCACAACTGGCTGCCGATCTCATCGTCGAGGGCTGAATCCAGCATCAGGATCCGTTGATTCAGAAGACTTTCCGCAGTCGCCTTGCTCAGCGGGAGGGTTCGTTTCTCATCGCTCATGTCCCGACGCTGCATCCGTTTTCGGGGCCGTCCCAGGCAGTGCCGCGCAGAGCGGAACGGCGCGTCTGTCAGCAGAGAAGTGCGCACTGACACAGTTGGCTCACGGGTTTCGAGGTTCGTCGCTTGCGCTCCTCACACCTCAAGACCGGCGGGGGTGGTCGGCTTTCCCGTGGGTACTCAACCGGCGGTGAGGACCAGCCAGACGGCGATGTAGTGCAGGGTGGCGGCGACGGCGGTGCAGGCGTGGAACACCTCGTGGTGACCGAAACTCGACGGCCAGGGGTTGGGCCACTTCGCCGCGTAGAGAATGCCGCCGACGCTGTAGAGGATGCCGCCGGCGGCGAGCAGCACCATCACCGCGACCGACGTGTGATCGACCAGCGCGGGGGAGACGGCGACGATCACCCAGCCGAGCAGGATGTACAGCGACACACCCAGCCAGCGCGGCGAACCCGGCCACGCGATCTTCAGCGTCACCCCGCCGATGGCGCCGGCCCACACGATGCCCAGCACCCACCAGTTGACCGGCGACGGCAGAGCCAGCAGACAGAACGGGGTGTACGTGCCGGCGATGAACACGAAGATCATCGAATGGTCCGCACGTTTCATCCGGACGTGGGCACGCGGCGACTTCCACGAAACACGGTGGTAGAACGCGCTGACGGCGAACAGCCCGACGATCGTGACCGCGTACACCGCACACGCGAACGCCGCGGTGGCACTGCGCAGGACGGCGGCGCCGACGATCACGCCGACCCCGGCGAACGCGGCGACGACAGCGGCATAGGAGTGGATGACCCCACGAAGTCGTGGCTTGACAGGGGCCGGCACGATCGGCGTCGGAATGCTCACGAACCTACGGTACCGTAGGTTCGTGAGTGCGGTCGCCGACATCGCCGCACACCGGGCCGAACATGCCCGTCCCCGACCGAGTGCAGCGCGTAGTGTGTCGTAAGTGACGGGACACACGGGTGAATGCGGCGAACGGCCCTATAGATGAAGTGGCTGAAGCGATGAAGCTGCTGCCCGACCGTCTCCGCAGGCCGATCCTGTCCGTATACGAGCGACGCGTCCTCCACGACCTCGATCCCGCCGGATTTCCCCACCACGTGGCCATCATCTGCGACGGCAACCGGCGCTGGGCGCGCGAAGCGGGGTTCGAGGACGTCAGCCACGGTCATCGCGTCGGTGCCCAGAGGATCGCCGAGATGCTCGGCTGGTGCGCCGACCTCGGCATCGGCACCGTCACCATCTACCTCCTATCGATCGAGAACCTGAGCCGCGAATCAGAGGAACTCGACGCGCTGATGGAGATCGTGCCCGACATCGTCGACGAGATCGCCCGACCGACCGGAAACTGGCAGGTCCGGATCGTCGGCACCCTTGATCCGCTGCCCGACGACGTCGCCGAACGTCTGCGCAGGGCGTCCGAACGGACCGTCGACCACGGCGGCATGAATGTCAACGTGGCAGTCGGATATGGCGGTCGCCAGGAAATCGTCGATGCCGTGCAGGCATTGCTGCGCGAACGCGCCGCTGCCGGCGACGATGTGGATGCGATGATCGAGGCCGTCACCGTCGACGCCATCGACCGCAATCTGTACACGCGCGGGCAGCCCGATCCGGATCTGGTGATCCGCACCTCCGGAGAACAGCGCCTGTCCGGATTCCTGTTGTGGCAGAGCGCGTATTCGGAGATCTGGTTCACCGACGCCTACTGGCCGGAGTTCCGGCGCGTAGACTTCCTGCGCGCCCTGCGCGACTTCTCCGCCCGCACCAGGAGATTCGGAAAGTAGCCGTCAAATCTTGCGCAGCCGGACCCGGTTGATCGAATGGTCGGAATCCTTGCGCAACACCAGGGTTGCGCGTGGTCGCGTCGGCAGGATGTTCTCGATCAGGTTGGGCCGGTTGATCGACGTCCAGATGTCGCGGGCGGCGATGTGTGCCTGATCGTCCGACAGCGACGAATACAGGTGGAAATGCGAATTGGGATCGGCGAATGACGTGGTACGCATCTGCAGGAAACGTGAGATGTACCACCATTCGATGTCGTCGGTCTTGGCGTCCACATACACCGAGAAATCGAACAGGTCCGACACGGTGAGCGTCGGACCTGTCTGTAATACGTTGAGCCCCTCCAGGATCAGGATGTCGGGCTGCCGGATGTAGTGACGGACGTCGGGCACGATGTCGTAGGTGATGTGCGAATACACCGGTGCGGTCACCTCGCGGGCACCCGACTTGACCTCTGTGACGAATCGCAACAGCGCCCGGCGATCATAGGACTCGGGAAAGCCCTTGCGGTGCATGATGCCCCGGCGCTGCATCTCAGCTGTCGGCAGCAGAAAGCCGTCGGTGGTGACCAGATCGACCTTGGGATGGGATTCCCACCGCGCCAGCAATGCGGCCAGCACTCGGGCGGTCGTCGACTTGCCGACGGCCACACTGCCGGCGATACCGATCACGAACGGCACCTGCCGATTGGTCTGCCGCTCGCCGAGGAACGTGGAGGTGGCCGCGAACAGACGCTGTCGCGCCGCCACCTGCAGATGAATCAGACGCGAAAGCGGCAGATACACCTCGGCGACCTCGGTGAGGTCGATCTGCTCACCGAGGCCGGTGAGCTGTTCGAGTTCGTGCTCGTTGAGCACCATTGGCATCGATCTGCGCAGGTCACGCCACTGCTTGCGATCGAGTTCCAGATACAGACTCGGGTCGCGGTCGGTCCCCGGACGCCCCATCAGCCGCGGTCCCCGGGCAGGGGACGACACGAACAGACGGGGGTCTCGGTTGTTCTTGCCGGTCTCGACATTCCGACAGTGTAGAACCCCACCGATCGGCGGCTTTCCGGCGCGGTCGGTAGCCTGCGACAGTATGGACGCTGCCGCTGTATACGCCGACGATCTTTCCGGCGATCTCGTCGACGACTACCTGCGCCTCGGTCTGGCATTCGACAGGCTCGAAGAAGGCTTCGTCGACGCCTACACCGGCGACCCGGTGTTGCGTGCCGAGGTGGCCGGTGCCCCGGCCCCGCAGCCGGCGGAACTGGCACGACGCGCCCGGTCACTGCTGACGCGCCTGTCCGGTGAACCGGAGTCCGCACGGGCCGATTTCGTTGCCGCGCACCTGCGGGCGCTGGAATGTTCGGCACGCAAGTTCGCCGGCGAGGACATCGGCTTCGTCGATGAGGTAAAAAGTTACTTCGACGTCGACATCAGCCTCGCCGACCCGGAACGCTATCGCGACGCCCACGAGCGGCTGGCCGTCGCGCTGGACGTGCCCGGCGCCGACGGTGAACGTCTGGCCGAGGCCTATGCGGTGTATCGGCGGGCCGACGAGATTCCCGCGAACCGCGTCGATGAATGCGTCCGTGCCTTCAGCGGCGCACTGCGCGAACGGGTGCGGGCGATCTTCCCGCTGCCCGACTCCGAGATCGTCGAGTTCGAGGTGGTGGGCGACAAACCGTGGTCCGGATTCAACTACTACCTCGGCGACTTCCGGTCGAAGGTGGCGATCAACACCGATCTCACACAACACATGTCGAATCTGCCGAACCTCATCGCGCACGAGGCCTACCCCGGCCACCACACCGAACACTGTCGCAAGGAGCAACTCCTCGTCGGCGGCGGGCAGCGCGAGCAGACCATCTTCCTGGTCAACACGCCGCAGTGCCTGATGGCCGAGGGGCTGGCCGACCACGCGCTGAAGGCCGCGATCGGTCCGGGCTGGCCGTCGTGGGCGCAGGAGATCTACGCCGACCTGGGATTGCGGTTCGACGCCGACCGCGCCACCCGTGTCGGCCGGGCAACCGCCGACCTGCTGTCGGTGCGCCAGGACGCGGCACTGTTGCTGCACGACCAGGGTCGCGGCGAGGACGACGCGGCGGCCTACCTGCAACGCTGGCTGCTCGCCCCACCCGAACGGGCCCGGCAGATGCTGCGGTTCCTGACCTCGCCGCTGTGGCGGGCCTACATCTCCACCTATGTCGAGGGCTACCGGCTTCTTGACACCTGGCTGGACGTGGCGGTCAGCGATGAGGAGCGGCTGCGCAGGGACGACGAGCGGCTGCGCAGGTTCGGCCGGTTGCTCGACGAGCCCCTCATTCCGGCGTCGCTGCGGGCCGAACTCGGGTAGCGGACAAGTCGGGAGGCGTGTAAATAGGCCGGTCGGGGCGCAATCTACACTGTTCGGCATGACGCAGAACCCTGATTCCGTGAATGCGCTTTCCCTCGCCGAGCTCGATCCCGATGTGGCCGCTGCGATGGCCGGAGAGCTCAGCCGTCAGCGTGACACGCTGGAGATGATCGCGTCGGAGAACTTCGTGCCGCGCGCGGTGCTGCAGGCCCAGGGCAGCGTCCTGACCAACAAGTACGCCGAAGGCTACCCGGGACGCCGCTACTACGGTGGCTGCGAACACGTCGACGTCGTCGAGGACATCGCCCGCGCCCGCGCCAAGGAACTTTTCGGCGCCGATTTCGCCAACGTCCAGCCGCATTCGGGTGCCCAGGCCAACGCCGCCGTGCTGCAGGCCCTGATGGAGCCCGGTGAGACGCTGCTCGGCCTCGACCTGGCCCACGGCGGCCACCTCACGCACGGGATGCGGCTGAACTTCTCGGGCAAGCTGTACGAGAACGCCTTCTACGGGGTCAGCAAAGAGGACTTCCGCGTCGATATGGACGAGGTGCGCAAGATCGCCCTCGACACCAAACCCAAGGTGATCGTCGCCGGGTGGTCGGCCTACCCGCGCACGCTCGACTTTGCCGCGTTCCGGTCGATCGCCGACGAGGTGGGCGCCTACCTGTGGACCGACATGGCGCACTTCGCCGGGCTGGTCGCCGCCGGTCTGCATCCCTCACCCGTCCCGCATTCGGACGTGGTGTCCTCGACCGTGCACAAGACACTCGGCGGTCCGCGCTCGGGTCTCATCCTGGCCAAACAGGAATGGGCCAAGAAGCTCAACTCGGCCGTCTTCCCCGGTCAGCAGGGCGGCCCGCTCATGCATGTGATCGCGGCCAAGGCCGTTGCCCTCAAGATCGCCGGCACCGAGGAGTTCGCCGAGCGTCAGCGCCGCACTCTGTCCGGTGCCAAGATCCTCGCCGACCGGCTCACCGGTGAGGATGTCGCCAAGGCCGGTGTCTCGGTGCTCACCGGTGGCACCGACGTGCACCTGGTGCTCGTTGACCTGCGCAACAGCGCACTCGACGGCCAGCAGGCAGAGGATCTGCTGCACGAGGTCGGCATCACCGTCAACCGCAACGCCGTTCCGTTCGATCCGCGCCCGCCGATGGTGACCTCCGGCCTGCGTATCGGCACCCCCGCCCTGGCCACCCGCGGCTTCGGCGACGAGCAGTTCACCGAGGTTGCCGACATCATCGGCACCGCGCTCGCAGCGGGTGCCGACGCCGACGTGACGGCCCTGCGGGCCCGCGTCTCCCAGCTGGCTCTCGATTTCCCGTTGTACGACGGACTTGAGGACTGGGGCCTGATGAGCCGCATCTGACCGGGACCGACGCATCCGGGAACCGGCCGCCCTCGCGGGCTGAAGGACGCCGTGACCTCGGCGAACATGCGGGTGGACGCGTAAATATCCGTGGGGCAACCGCGGGCTGTCTTGGTGCCCAGGATACGGGCCCGTAACGCGAAATTCACGCGAACACACGCTTTTTGGCGAGCCGAACCGCCGCGTGACGCGTACGTTGGCCAGTGACGGGCCGCGTGGAAGCGGTTCGTCCGGGAGGTTCGAACGTGGTCTGTACCAACAGCGCGAGAGGACCGGCCCCGGTCCTCGGTCCATCCGGCGCATGCCGGGTGCGGCCATAGAACCGGCCGGTCGCCGCCAACTGGTTTGTGTGGGTGCCACACAAACGTAGGAGTTCGACGTGACCACACGTACCTACGTCATCGACACCTCCGTGCTGCTGTCCGATCCCTGGGCAGTCACACGGTTCGCCGAGCATCATGTGGTTCTGCCACTGGTCGTGATCAGCGAACTCGAAGGCAAACGCCACCATCACGAACTCGGCTGGTTTGCCCGCGAAGCCCTGCGCCTGCTCGATGACCTCCGGCTCGAACACGGACGCCTCGATCTGCCGATCCCGATCGGTGAGGACGGCGGAACCCTGCAGGTGGAGCTCAATCACACCGATCCCGCGGTTCTGCCCGCCGGATTCCGCACGGACTCCAACGATTCCAGGATCCTCGCGTGTGCCCTCAACCTGCGTGCCGAAGGCAGCGACGTGACGCTGGTGTCCAAGGACACCCCGCTGCGCGTCAAGGCCGGTGCAGTCGGCCTCGACGCCGACGAGTATCACGCGCAGGACGTGGTGGTATCGGGCTGGTCGGGAATGACCGAACTCGACGTCGACTCGCACGTCATCGACACCCTGTTCGCCGAGGGCGTCGTCGACCTCGATACCGCCCGCGAGCTGCCCTGCCACACCGGTATTCGGTTGCTGGGCAACACATCCAGCGCACTGGCGCGGGTAAATCCGGACAAACAGGTGCAATTGGTACGCGGTGACCGCGAAGCGTTTGGGCTGCACGGACGTTCGGCCGAACAGCGAGTCGCCCTGGATCTGTTGCTCGATGAGTCCGTCGGCATCGTCTCCCTCGGTGGTAAGGCCGGTACCGGGAAATCCGCGCTCGCCCTGTGCGCGGGTCTGGAGGCGGTTCTCGAACGTCGTACCCAGCGCAAAGTCGTGGTCTTCCGACCGCTGTATGCCGTTGGCGGACAACAGCTCGGCTATCTTCCCGGTGGCGAGGCGGAGAAGATGGGGCCGTGGGCCCAGGCCGTCTTCGACACCCTCGAAGGCTTGGCATCACCCGAGGTGATCGAAGAGGTGCTGAGCCGCGGAATGCTGGAAGTGTTGCCGCTCACCCACATTCGCGGACGCTCACTGCACGACTCGTTCGTCATCGTCGACGAGGCGCAGTCCCTGGAACGCAACGTACTGCTGACGGTGTTGTCGCGCTTGGGATCCGGCTCCCGAGTGGTGCTCACCCACGATGTGGCCCAGCGCGACAACCTGCGCGTCGGCCGGCACGACGGAGTGGCCGCGGTCATCGAGAAGCTCAAGGGCCATCCGCTGTTCGCACACGTCACCCTCACCCGCAGTGAGCGCTCCCCGATCGCGGCGCTGGTCACCGAGATGCTGGAGGAGTTCGCCCCCGGCGCGGGGTTGTAAGAACGGACATTAACCGCCCTCCACGGCCGCACCGATGCACTATTCCGGTGGCGGCAGTGTGGAGGGCGGTTCTTGTTTGGGGGAGGGGAAGGCCCGCGTGCTCCGGGGATCTATACCGGTCCGTGACCGTATCGGGGTGCATCGACACGCGGGATCTGGCACACTGACCTGGTGCAGAAGTGGCAGATGATGTTTGTGAGGTTTGTGGGACTGATGTCAATCGGTCTCGTCGCCGTCGTACTGGGCGGTATGGGTTCGGCAGCGGCGGCGCCCTCGGGCACCCCGTCCACGCCGTCGAAGTCGGTGCTGCCCAAGACCGGCATTCCCGAGCTCGACTCCGTGCTCAACAGCCTCGCCGACAACCTTCTCGGTACCGGTCAGGACACGGAGAAGGTCGGCCCCAACCAGACACAGCAGGTGATCGTGGTGTCGGCCGCCAAGGCATCGGACACCAAAGGTCAGTTGACCGCGTTCGAACGCGATACGACCGGTACCTGGAAGCCCATCTACGGCCCGATGACCGCCTACCTCGGCTCGAAGGGTATCGGGGAGGCCAAGGACAACGTGCCCCGCACCCCGAAGGGCACCTTCGCCCTCGACCAGGCGTTCGGCCTCAAAGCCAACCCGGGTACCGCGATGCCGTACTTCCAGGTGACGCCGCGGGACTGGTGGGACGGCAACATGAACTCGCCCACCTACAACTCTCATGTCCGTTCGGCGACGAGCCCCGGCGCCGGTAGCGAGAACCTCTACGACATGGGTGCGGTGTACAACTACGCAGTCAATATCGCGAGCAATCCGCAGCGTATTCCCGGCAAGGGGTCGGCGATGTTCCTGCATGCCAGCAACAATCAGCCCACCGAAGGATGTGTCGCCATCGAAGAAGGCGCGATGCGTGACATCCTGCGCTGGCTCGATCCGGCCAAGAATCCGAAGATCGTGATCGGCGTCAACAAGGGCACGCCCACCGACGAGACCGCCAACACCCCCGGCACCACCCTCGGCAGCAGCGAGGGCAACGGCTTCGGTGATCTGGTGAACTTCTTCCTCTCCCTGATCCCGGGATTGTCCGGCAGCAGCAGGTAGCCCCAGCGCAAAAGAAACTCCCATCCGGGACGGCGATTGTCGCCCCGGATGGGAGTTTCTCTTTGTGTCAGATCAGCGTTTGCGGTCGACGTTCGCCATCTTGAGTACGTCCAGGCGTGCGTCGAGTTCGGCTTCGCTGAGGTTCTCGCCGATGAGGCCGCGGTCGATGACCGTCTGCCGGATCGTCTTGCCCTCCTTGAGTGCCTGCTTGGCCACGGCCGCGGCCTCCTCGTAACCGATGGCACTGTTGAGCGGGGTCACGATCGACGGTGAACTCTCGGCGAGAGTGCGCAACCGATCCTCGTTGGCCACCAGGCCGCTGATGCAACGGTCGGCGAACAGCCGGGACACGTTGGCCAGCAACTTGATCGACTCCAGCACATTGCGCGCCATCATCGGGATGTACACGTTCAGCTCGAACGCGCCGTTGCCGCCGCCCCAGGTGACCGCGGCATCGTTGCCGATGACCTGCGCCGCCACTTGCGTAACAGCCTCGGGCAGAACGGGATTGACCTTGCCCGGCATGATGGAGCTACCCGGCTGCAGGTCGGGCAGTGCGATTTCGCCGAGGCCGGTGAGCGGACCCGAACCCATCCACCGCACGTCGTTGGCGATCTTGGTCAGCGACACCGCGACCGTCTTGAGCTGCCCGGACAGTTCCACCAGCCCGTCGCGCGCCGCCTGCGCCTCGAAATTGTCCTTGGCGAGGGCCAGTGCGTCGACGTCGGTGAGCTTCCGCAGCTCGGCGACCACCTTGGTGCCGAATCCGTCGGGGGCGTTGAGTCCGGTGCCCACGGCGGTGCCGCCGATCGGCAGTTCGCCCACGCGTGGCAGGGTGGCGGTGATCCGGTCGATACCGGCCTCGACCTGCCGGGTGTAGCCGGCGAACTCCTGACCGAGGGTCACCGGTACGGCATCCATCAGGTGCGTGCGGCCGCTCTTGACCACCTCACGCCACTGAGTCGACTTCTCCAGCAATGCCAGCCGCAGATGATCGAGGGCTGGGATGAGGTCGGTGACCGCAGCCTCGGTGGCCGCCACATGGGTGGCGGTGGGGAAGGTGTCGTTGGAGGACTGCGACATGTTGACGTGGTCGTTGGGGTGCACGTCGACGCCGTTGTTTTTGGCGATCGTCGCGATCACCTCGTTGGCGTTCATGTTCGACGACGTGCCCGAGCCCGTCTGGAACACGTCGATGGGGAACTGGTCGTCGTGCAAGCCGGCGGCGATCTCGGTGGCGGCGGCGATGATCGCCTCGGCCTTCTCGGCGTCGAGCAGGCCGAGGTCCTTGTTGACCTGTGCGCAGGCGGCTTTGAGCAGGCCCATCGCACGGATCTGGGTGCGCTCGAGCGGACGGAAGCTGATGGGGAAGTTCTCGACGGCGCGCTGCGTCTGCGCCCGCCACAGCGCGTCGATGGGGACCTTGACCTCACCCATGGTGTCGTGCTCGATGCGGTACTGCGGTTCGGTCATGGTGCGCTGATCCTCCGGCCGGCGGGTAGTTAGGTTGACCTTACCCACGTTATACCGTCGCCGGAGACGGCTACGCGGTGGATCGGAGCCACCTGTCGACTCCGATCCACCGCGTGAGAGCCACTACCCGAGGTTCAGCGTTCGCGGGAGCGGACGCGGACACCACCCAGGGGCACCGTCACCGCGCCACCGGGATCGGTGAAGAAGTCGTTGCCCTTGTCGTCGACGACGATGAACGCGGGGAAGTTCTCGACGTCGATCTTCCACACCGCCTCCATTCCCAGCTCGGGGTATTCGATGATCTCCTGGCTCTTGATGCAATCGAGGGCCAGGCGGGCGGCCGGACCGCCGATCGATCCGAGATAGAAGCCGCCGTGCGAGTCGCACGCATCGGTGACCTGTTTGGACCGATTTCCCTTGGCCAGCATCACCATCGAACCGCCCGCGGCCTGGAACTGCTCGACGTAGCTGTCCATCCGGCCGGCGGTGGTGGGGCCGAACGAGCCCGACGCCATGCCCTCGGGGGTCTTGGCCGGACCGGCGTAATAGACGGGGTGATCGCGCAGATAGTCGGGCATCGGCTCGCCGGCGTCGAGACGTTCCTTGATCTTGGCGTGCGCGATGTCGCGGGCCACCACCAGCGGACCGGTCAGCGACAGGCGGGTCTTGACCGGATACTTGGTGAGTTCGGCGAGGATCTCCGGCATCGGGCGGTTCAGGTCGATCTCGACAACCGCGCCGCCCTCGATCTCTTCCGACACACCCGCATCCGGCATGTACTGTGCCGGATCGGTTTCGAGCTGTTCGAGGAAGACGCCGTCGGCGGTGATCTTGCCGAGCGCCTGCCTGTCGGCCGAACAGGACACCGCGATGGCCACCGGCAACGACGCCCCGTGCCGCGGCAGCCGGATGGCGCGTACGTCGTGGCAGAAGTATTTGCCGCCGAACTGCGCGCCGATGCCGAACGACTGGGTGAGCTTGAAGATCTCCTCCTCGAGCGCGGTGTCGCGGAAGCCGTGCGCCGACATCGATCCCTCTGTGGGCAGCGTGTCGAGATAGTGCGCAGAAGCGTATTTCGCTGTCTTCAAGGCGAATTCGGCCGATGTGCCGCCGATCACCACAGCCAGGTGATAGGGCGGGCAGGCGGCGGTGCCCAGCGAGCGGATCTTCTGATCGAGATAGTCGAGGAGCTTGTTCGGGCTCAGAATGGCCTTGGTCTCCTGGAACAGGAACGATTTGTTGGCCGACCCACCGCCCTTGGCCATGAACAGGAATTTGTACTCGGGGCCCTTCGGTCCCTGCTCGGTGGCGTAGATCTCCACCTGCGCAGGCAAATTGGTGCCGGTGTTCTTCTCCTCGAACATCGTCAGCGGCGCGTTCTGCGAATAGCGCAGATTCAGCGTGGTGTATGCGTCGTAGACGCCGCGCGAGATCCATTCACCGTCGTCGGCGCCGGTGATTACGCCCTCGGATTTCTTGCCCATCACAATGGCGGTGCCCGTGTCCTGGCACATAGGCAGGATGCCACCGGCCGAGATGTTCACATTCTTGAGCAGATCCAGCGCCACGAACCGGTCGTTGCCCGACGCCTCGGGATCGTCGATGATCTTGCGCAACTGGGCCAGGTGGGCGGGCCGCAGATAGTGGCTGATGTCGTGAATCGCCGCCTCGGTGAGCTTCCGCAGGGCCTCGGGGGCGACCTTCAGAAATGTGCGACCGTCGACCTCGAACGTCGACACCCCGTCCGTCGTGATCAGACGGTACGGGGTGTCATCGGCGCCGATCGGCAGGAGATCGGAATAGCGGAACTCGGGAGCTTGGGCTGTACTCACAGGGCGAATCGTATAACCGCAGGCCGCTGACCTGCGACTATGAGAAGCCTAGCCTAACTTGCATCCGAGGTGGATCGATCATGCGGGCGTCTCACCGGACCCTTCGAGACCCTCGCTCCTTCGTCGCTTCGGCCTCAGGGATCAAGAGGTGTGGTCGCGTCGCTTGCTCTGTTCGCGGGGGTGGTCATGTCTGTCGGCCTCGGGGATCATGAGGTGTGGTCCCCCATCGTCTCAGAGGTCGATGCGGGCGAATTCGCGCAGTTTGGCGGTCTGGTGCACGGCCTCGATGCGGCGGATGGTGCCCGACTTGGACCGCATCACCAGCGAACGGGTGGTGGCGCCGTTGCGGCGGTAGGTGACCCCGCGGAGCATGTCGCCGTTGGTGACGCCGGTGGCACAGAAGAAGGCGTTCTCGCCGGCGACCAGAATGTCGTTGGTGAGGACCTTGTTCAGGTCGTGACCGGCGTCGAGGGCCTTCTGGCGTTCGGCCTCATCGCGCGGCCACAGCTTGCCCTGGATCTCCCCGCCCATGCACTTCATCGCCACGGCGGTGATGATGCCCTCGGGCGTGCCACCCACGCCCATCAGCATGTCGACGGTGGAGTAGTCGCCGGCCGCGGCGATCGCGCCGGCGACGTCGCCGTCGGAGATGAGACGGATCTTGGCGCCGGCGGCGCGGATCTCGCTGATCAGGTCGGCGTGCCGCGGACGGTCGAGCACGACGACGGTCAGGTCGCCCACGTCGATGCCCTTGGCATTGGCCACCGACTTGACGTTCCACTCCACCGACGCGTCGATGTCGATGGCGCCCTTGGCCTCCGGACCGACCGCGATCTTGTTCATGTAGAACACCGCGGACGGGTCGTACATGGTGCCGCGCTCACTCACCGCGATCACGGCGATCGAATTGGGCCGGCCCTCGGCCATCAGCGTGGTGCCGTCGATCGGGTCGACCGCCACATCGCAGTCGGGGCCGTCGCCGTTGCCCACCTCTTCGCCGTTGTAGAGCATCGGCGCCTCGTCCTTCTCGCCCTCGCCGATCACGACGACGCCGCGCATCGACACCGTCGAGAGCAACTCGCGCATCGCGTCGACCGCCGCGCCGTCGCCGCCGTTCTTGTCACCGCGGCCGACCCAGCGACCGGCGGCCAGCGCCGCGGCCTCGGTGACCCGGACCAGTTCCATGGCCAGGTTGCGATCGGGAGCCTGGTGGGTTGATTCGGACATGAGAGTCGGCCTCCTAGGGCGTGCGGGGGAGCGTGCTGGCACCGTGCGGTTCTCCCATACTCCCACGTCAGGAATGCCCGACGACATCGCGGGTGCGCCGCGGCACACGGCCCGTGCGCGTCCGGTGGCCCGGTCGCGGTATAGATTCTCCACGGGAGTCACTGCACACATCTGGTCACCGTTCGTCGCCTCCGTCACGGACGGATATGAAGGAGAGCCCATGGCCTCGGTCACATTCGACGGCGCCACCTGCCTGTTCCGGGGGTCGGATACGCCCGCGGTGGATTCGTTGAGTCTGGAGATCGCCGACGGTGAGTTCCTGGTGCTCGTCGGTCCGTCGGGGTGCGGCAAGTCGACGTCGCTGCGGATGTTGGCCGGACTCGAAGACGTTTCGAGCGGGCGCATCCTCATCGGCGATAACGACGTCACGGGCCTGGACCCCAAGGACCGTGACATCGCGATGGTGTTCCAGAACTACGCGCTCTACCCGCACATGTCGGTGGCCGACAACATGGGCTTTCCGTTGAAGATGGCCGGGATGGCAAAGCCGGACATCCAGCAGAAGGTCGCGACCGTCGCCGAGATGCTCGACCTGACTCCCTATCTCGGCCGTAAGCCGAAGGCGCTGTCGGGCGGTCAGCGGCAGCGGGTGGCGATGGGCCGCTCGATCGTGCGTGAGCCGCAGGTGTTCTGCATGGACGAACCGTTGTCGAACCTCGATGCCAAACTGCGGGTGCAGACCCGCGCGCAGATCGCGCAGTTGCAGCGGCGTCTGGGCGTGACCACCGTATACGTCACCCACGACCAGGTGGAGGCGATGACGATGGGCGACCGGGTGGCCGTGCTCAACAGCGGTGTGCTGCAGCAGTGCGCGAGCCCGCGCGAACTGTACGCCAAACCCGACAATCTGTTCGTCGCCGGATTCATCGGATCACCTGCGATGAATCTGTTCACCGTGCCGGTGGGAGCGGGTGGGATCGAGCTCGGCGGCGCCCACATCCCGCTGCCGGCATCCGGTCTCGACGCCGATCAGGTGGTCGTGGGTGTGCGCCCGGAGGATCTGGCCATCGTCGACGGCCGGTCGGTGCCGCAGTCCCTGCCCGTGGACGTCGATGTGGTCGAGGAACTCGGCTCGGACGCGTTCCTGTACGGCCGCACCGAACTGCTCGGCGACGAGGTTTCGCTGGTGGCTCGTGCCGATTGGCGCTATCCGCCGCACAAGGGGGACCGGTTGAGTCTTGCCGTCGACATCGCCCGGGTGCATTTGTTCTCGACGATCACCGGTAAGCGTTTGTAAGCCACGTCACGTTGGGTATGTGATACTTTCCGTGAACTTGGTGTGACCTGCGACCTGCTCGTCATGCCCTGTGTGGGGAAAACTCTGATCAGACCTGTGAACAGGAGAATTATGGGTACGAGGACCCGGTTTGGACGCGGCGGTACATTCGCCGTTGCGCTTTCGGTGGCATCAGCGCTGGTGCTCTCGGCCTGCTCGGACGACGGTGACAGCGCCGACGACGCGGCCGGCAAGAACCTCGATGGCCGCGGCGCCATCTCGTTCGCCATGGGAAAGAACGACCTCGACATCATCCGCCCGATCGTCGACTCGTGGAACAAGTCCCACGCCGACGAAAAGGTCGAGATCGTCGAACTGCCCGGCGAGGCCGACGACGCGCGTGAGCGTCTGGTGCAGTCGCTGCAGGCGGGCAATGACGAATTCGACGTGATGGCACTCGACGTCACCTGGACCGCGGAGTTCGCCGCCAACGGCTGGCTCGAACCGCTCACCGGCGACCTGGCACTCGACACCGCCGGGTTGCTGCCCGCGACGGTCGAGAGCGCCACCTACCGCGACGTGCTGTACGCGGGCCCGCAGAATACCAACGCGCAGCTGCTCTACTACCGCAAGGACATCGTCGGCGACAAGGCCCCCGAGAACTGGGCCGCGCTCACCGACAGCTGCGCCAAGGCCAAGGCCAAGAAGGTCGACTGCCTGGTCACCCAGCTCAAGCAGTACGAGGGTCTGACCGTCAACTCCAGCCAGTTCATCCACTCGTGGGGCGGCCAGGTCGTCGGCTCCGACGGTAAGACCCCCGAGGTCAACTCCACCAAGTCCAAGGAAGGCCTGACCGCGCTGGTCGACGCCTACAAGAAGGGTGATATCCCCAAGAAGGCCACCGGCTTCACCGAGGAGGAGACCAACCTGTCCTTCGTCGGCGGCGAGTCGGCCTACGCCTACAACTGGCCCTACATGTACACCAATGCCGGCGACGCGGAGTCGAAGGTGAAGGGCAAGTTCGGTGTCGCGGCCATCGTCGGTCCAGACGGCGCGGGCGCCTCGACGCTCGGCGGCTACAACGACGGCATCAACGTGCACTCGAAGGCCAAGGCCACTGCGCACGACTTCATCGCCTACATCCAGAGTGCGGAGAACCAGAAGTCGTTCGCCGAGGCATCGTTCCCGCCGGTGCTGGCCTCGATTTACGACGACAAGTCGCTGGTCAAGGAGTTCCCGTACCTGCCCGCGCTCAAGGACGCGCTGGAGAACGCCAAGCCGCGTCCGGTCACCCCGTACTACGCGGGCGTCAGCAAGGCGATTCAGGACAATGTCTACGCCGCGCTGAACGGATCGAAGACCGTCGACCAGGCCGCTGCCGACATCGACGAGGCGATCAAGGTCGCGACCAAGTGACGCAGGAGCTCTCCCTCCGTCGCGTGCGGCACAACCGGACGTGATGGAGTCGCTCAAACAACGCACACAGGGCCGGGATCTCCGGGCGTTCTGGCTGCTGGCACCCACGATGGTGGTGCTGGCGGTAGTCATCGCCTACCCGGTCCTGCGTGCGGTCTACCTGTCGTTCCAGGCCGACCGCGGGATCAACGAAGCCACCGGACGTTTCGAGTCCGGTGGCTTCGCCGGGTTCAAGCACTACATGCTGTGGCTGACCGGCGACTGCGGTACCGGCGCCGGCAGCTGCCCCGACGGCAACCTCGGCAGCGACTTCTGGCAGGCGGTGGCGATCACCTTCTTCTTCGCCGTCGTCACCGTCGCCATCGAGGTGGTTCTCGGGCTGTGGATGGCCACGGTGATGAACCGCACTTTCGCGGGCCGATCGCTGTTGCGGGCCAGCGTGCTCATCCCCTGGGCCATCCCGACCGCGGTCACCGCCAAGCTCTGGTTCTTCATCTTCGCCGAGAACGGCATCGCCAATAAGATGCTCGGCACCGACATCGCCTGGACCACCGACCCGTGGGCATCGCGGTTCGCGGTGATCCTCGCCGACGTGTGGAAGACGACGCCGTTCATGGCCCTGCTGATTCTGGCGGGGCTGCAACTGATTCCGTCGGACGTGTACGAGGCCGCCCGGGTCGACGGGGCGTCGAGGTGGAAGCAGTTCGTCCACATCACGCTGCCGCTGGTGAAACCGGCGCTGATGGTGGCGGTGCTGTTCCGTACGCTCGACGTGCTCCGGATGTACGATCTACCGGCCATTCTGTCGGGCACCAGCGGCGCCACGCCCACCACCACCGTGTCGATCCTGGTGGTCGCCGACATGCGGCACGGCAACTTCAACAGTGCCTCGGCGCTGTCGACACTGGTGTTCCTGATGATCTTCGCTGTCGCGTTCATCATGGTGAAGTTCTTGGGCGCCAACGTGGTCCGCACTCAGGAAGATCAGCGGAAGGGAGTCCGATGACCTCCGCGACATCGGTCCGCATGGCATCGAATGTGCGAACACGTAACCGGCGCAAGACTTTCCAGTCACTGCGCACCTACGGCGGCGTGGCACTGATCCTGGTGTGGGGCCTGGCGCCGTTCTACTGGATGGTCATCACCTCCTTCCGCGACGTCAAGCACACCTTCGACACCACGTGGTGGCCCACGCATGTCACCTTCCAGAACTTCCGGGACGCGTTGTCGACGGCCAAGGGCAACGACTTCCTCGGCGCCATCGTCAACAGTCTGCTCATAGGCGCCGTCACCACCGGGGTCGCGCTGACACTGGGCATCTTCGCGTCCTACGCGCTGGCCCGGATCCAGTTCCGCGGCAAGTATGTCGTCAGCGGCATCATCCTGGCGGCGTCGATGTTCCCGGGCGTGGCCCTGATCACGCCGATGTTCCAGCTGTTCGGCGACCTGCACTGGATCGGCAGCTATCAGGCGCTGATCATCCCGAACATCTCCTTCGTGCTGCCGCTCACCGTCTATACGCTCACCTCGTTCATGAACGATATGCCGTGGGAGCTGGAGGAGGCCGCCCGTATCGACGGTGCGACGCGGGCACAGGCGTTCCGGCTGATCGTGCTGCCGTTGGCCGCACCCGCCCTGTTCACCACCGCGATCCTCGCGTTCATCGCCACCTGGAACGAGTTCATGCTTGCCAGCCAGCTCTCGACGCGGGATACCGAACCGGTCACGGTCGCCATCGCACGCTTCTCGGGGGAGAACTCGTTCACCCAGCCGTACACCGCGATCATGGCCGCGGGCACCATCGTCACGGTGCCGCTGGTGATCATGGTGTTGGTGTTCCAGCGCCGGATCGTCTCCGGTCTGACCGCGGGCGGCGTGAAGTCGTGATTTCGCCCGTGATGCCGCCCGGTTTATGTTGGTGGGATGGCCACCGGTAAACCACGGATCCTGCAGGACGGGCGGGACATGATCTGGACCGTCCTCGCGTTGCTGGCGTTGTGCGTCTTCGTACTGTTCGCGTCGGGCAATTGGACGTTCGGTTTCAAGGCCGGTTCCGGCGACGACAAGGTCCCCGCATTCGACGTGTCCGCGGCGCTGGCCGCCGACGCCCGGTCGATGCCGTTCCCGATCCGACGCCCGGCGACCCCAGACGGCTGGAAGCCGAACTCGGGATCGACGCAGACCGTCGGCGGCCAGGTGTCGAGCAACGTCGGCTGGGTCACCAAGAAGGGCTCATACGTGCAGCTCACACAGACCGACGCCCCCGAGGAAGAGCTGGTCGCCACCCTCGGCGGTTACGACGCGATGGGCGCAGGGAAGCGCGAGGCCGGTGGCCACTCGTGGGTGGTGTACGACGGCGAGAACAAGAACAGATTCTGGATCGCCGACCTCGGCGACGTCCGCATCGGCGTCCGCTCGAAGGGATCGGAAGCCGATATCGAGCAGATCGCGAAAGCCGTCAT
>NZ_JAGQTN010000042.1 GCF_020438995.1 Gordonia sp. (in: high G+C Gram-positive bacteria) | reverse complement strand
GGGGCCATGCGTCGTGCGCGCACGTATCCGTCCGGGTGTTTCTGGAGGGTTCGTTCAAATTAGGGTGAACTGGCTGCGGGAGCCGACGATTCCTTGCGGACCCACGGATTCTCGGTCTCGTCCAGAGCAGGTGACGACGGACGAATGTCCGAACCCGTCAGTATGGTTCTCCCCATGATGAACGAGGGGGATACGTCCGCAGGCGGGCAACCGCACGATGCGCTGTTTCGGCTGATCTTCACCGACCCCGGCGACGCAGGATCAGAGCTACGCTCAGTCCTGCCGCCAAAGTTGGCCGACCACATCAACTTCGATGATCTCGCCCTCCAGGAGGGAACCTTCATCGATGACGACCTGCGCCACCAGCAGACAGACGTCCTGTTCAAAACCACGATCGATGAGCTGGACGCCTATCTGTATGTCCTCATCGAACATCAGCGCAGCCCCGATCCGCTCATGGCCTTCCGGATGTTGCGCTACCAGGTCCGCATCTGGGAACGACACCGCGACCAACATCCAGCCGAATCCGGTAAACCGCCACTGCCACTGATTGTTCCCGTGGTCGTTTACCAAGGCCGGCGTCGCTGGACCGCTCCCACTGACATCGCCGACCTCCTCCACATCGACGAATCATTCTCATCCGTCGCCGGGAATCTGATTCCGCACTGTGCCTACCTGCTCGACGACCTCACCACCGTCGATGACGCCGCGCTCCGTGCCCGTCCGTTGACCACCGCCGCGCGGATCACCTTCGTGTTCCTCACCAAAGCACCGGACGATCCCGATGCCACTCACTGGCTGCCGAACTGGACTGATCACATCATCGAACTTGACAACAGACGCCTCGAAGCCTTGTTCCAGTATCTTGTAAGAGTAAGTCCCACACCCGTCGAAGACATCGTCCACTACGCCGTAACAGTCGGAACCGAAGCAGTGGAGGCCGCCATGAATACAGCAGACGTGCTCATCGCCCAAGGGCGAGCGGAAGGGCGAGCCGAACGGCAGGATGAAGCCCGAGCCGAAGGCCGAGCCGGATTGTTCATCGAGCAGCTGACCCTCAAGTTCGGGGAAATCGATGCCGACACGCGTCGTCGGGTCGAGTGCGCCAACGCCGAGCAGATCTCGCGGTGGAGTGCCCGCCTGCTCGCCGGCGTCGACACGATCGACCAGGTCTTCGTAGAGCAGACATAGCTGCCCATGACCTGACGCAGGCCGAACTTGCTGAACGGCATCTCACAGATCGCTTCTCGATCACGCAGATCGAGAAGGGGGAGACCATCACGGCGGTGGAGAAGCTGCCGGGCTGCCTATGAACTGAGTGTCCTCAGTTCATAGGCAGCGGTGGGGTATTGCGTTCGGCCAGGAGGCTTCTGAACAGGGCGATTTCATCGGTTTGCTGGCCGTCCATGTGGCCGGCGAGGTCGCGGACGTACTCCTGCGAGACGTTGGCCGGGTTGGCGGCGTAGGTCATCATGTGCAGGCCGCCCTCGTGGTGGCGCAGCATCAGCTGGATGAAGAAGGTGTCGGCGTCGGCACCGTGCAGCGACCGCAGCTTGGTCATCTCCGCATCGGTGGCCATGCCCGGCATCGCCGGCTTGTCGGCCGCTGCAGGGGTGGTGGGCGCGGGCGTACTCATGCTGTGACCGGCGTGCGACGACATGTCATGACCGCCGGAATCGGAGTCCGACGATCCGTGACCCATCCATGTCATCGGTGCGTCGGGGTTCTCGACCGGCTGATCCCACAGGTTGAGCCACCCGGTCATCTGGCCGATCTCGCGGGTCTGATCGGCCAGGATGGTCAGCGCGATCTTCTTGATCGCGGGGTCTGCGCCCTGCGCGATCACGACCTCGGCCATCTCCACACCCTGCGCGTGGTGCACGATCATGTCCTGCGCGAACCCCACCGCCGCCGAACCGCTGTCCGGATGATCCTCGGAGTCGCCGGCGAAGCTGGCGGTGAGCAACCACCCCAGCCCGACACCCAGAAGCAGCGCGACGATGCCGATCGCCGCAGGTAGCAGCCACGGGCGGGAGGCGGGGGCGGGTGTCGGGGCTTCGGACACGATGCGGTGAACCTCCAGCGGGGGACGGGGCGGGCCACCGGGCGGCGGCTGCTACGAACGTCCCATCTGCCGCTTCCGGCGAACCCGGCAGGGGTGAGGGCCGGGCACAGGTGGAGTCGATTGTCCCGTCACAGGCCCCGGAACATAGGATGAATACCCGTGACTCCTGCCGCCCTCGCTGCGCTTCTCCGCGAGATAACGCTGACCGTCGTGTCCGACCGGGGCCTCGATACCTCGCTGGTGCCCGAGACCGTGGTGGTCGAGCGTCCCCGCAACGCCGACCACGG
>NZ_JAGQTN010000041.1 GCF_020438995.1 Gordonia sp. (in: high G+C Gram-positive bacteria) | reverse complement strand
TTCACCGACAAGGTGCTTCTCCCGGTCTGATAGTTTTTGGCTTCGCAACCTCAATTATCAACCAGGACAAGCACTTTTGTCTTCTCAAACGCCGGAACTCCCACCACTACTCGCGGATCTAGGTCAGTTCAGGCAACGGTTTCAACAGTTGCGTGAAGCGGTACGTGATCGCGTACCGCTGGACTGGTACAGCTCCGATGATCCCAGGTATGTCGATTTCAAGACACTCGCCACTCGAGTGGAGCGGATCATCCTGAGCGAAACTAGATTGCCAGAAAACGACGATGATACACCCGCACGTGTGCTAATCGAGATTACATCCAATCGATGGGAAAGGCGAAATTAGTATATCAATTTCACCTTGGGGCACTATACGAGAATGTCCTTGACGGACAATTTTCCGGCTGCCCTCTGCGCCGAGGATCTCGTAGACGACCCGGAAGCTGTGGCCCTTGAGGAACTCCGATCAGATCACCGAACATTTTTCGTGACGTTCGCTCGTAGCTCATGTCGTCACGCAATAGAGATAGAAATCGGACACACCACAGGGTACCGGACCCTGCCACATGCGACCGCTATCGCGCCGCTTTGGGTGCAGGCGGTAGTGGGGACCGAAGGAAGCATGAAGTGTCGATATGCCCAACGTTCGCGATCATCGCCACGCTACCGCTCGTCATCAGCAAACGGACTCGCTGCTACACACGGCTTCGGCCAGCCCCGGAGCACCGGGAAACGTCCGAGGATGGTCAGTTTCACCACGGAGGTGGTCCCGACTGGTCCTGATCGTCTCAAGCTCAGCCCAAGCATCCGCGAGGCTTTGCACCCACCGCGCGATCCCCAGGGTGTATGCAATGTCTGGGTCATCTGTAACGCCAGGAAGGGTCTGGAAAGCTGTATCGAAGGTCAGAACATCGGGGATCATCGACCATTCAATGGGTGCCCGCGGCGCGCCGGACTTCGTCAGTGACAATGTGTTCAATGTTTCCAACCGATGCTGTTCAGCGAGTACCACCTTCCAGCATTCTTCAAACTGGAAAACCTCCATCTCCATCACCGATTCCGGGGTCGGTCCCTGGCCTGCAAGTAGTACAGCGCTGGTCTTCGATGCGGGCACGTGCCCGGACGTCCATGCTCCGACCAATCTTGTCATCACCGGCTCAGGACGTACCGAAACCTGCCAAGAAATTACCCGGTCCTCGCCGGCGTTGACAACCACGACATAAGAGAACACCCTCTATCTACCTTTCCTCTACTTCCGAAACCCAGTCAAGGAACTCTCCGGTCGCGACGATTGCTTTGTTGTACTTCTTCGCGTCCTGACTCTTCCTTGACTGAGACCCTATCTGTGCGGTTACAAGCACATCGCATCTACTCTTGGTCACAGCCTTGACCACCGTCAAGCCGCTCCTGCCGGCAAGTGCTTCCAGATCCCGTTTGCTCACCACCTCCCCGTTTGGATCAACGTAGCTGCCGGTAAAGCATACTCTCGCGCCGGGCCTCAACACTTCCGCAAGACAAGGTGCCATGAGATCGGTCGCATCCCGGAGCGGCGATCTCACGAGCGCTTCTACGCGGTCCAGCCGCTCGATAAGCCCCTCCGAGAGACGCCCAGCGCCCTCAGCCACGCTCCGAAGGCGCGCGGTTACAGCGCGGGCGACGTGGCCGTCTGTCACGAAATCCTCGGAAATCGACCCTGCGTCCGGACGCTTGTGCAAAGCCACTTCGCTCAGAATCAAGCTGTCGCGAACCACTTGGCTCCCCGAAATTCGGGACCCGGCCGATTCCGGTTGTACCAGCCCGTCTCGCGATAGGAGGTACCCAGACGACGAGCCTCGTTCCTCATACTCCGAGAAGACCTGGGCTACGTCGTCAACAGGACCTAACGATGCCCAATACAGATCACGAACTGCCTGTTGCAAGGCGGTTCTGGGTTGAATGTCGTCTGGCATGATTGTCACTACCGTTCCCAGTGGCAATGCAATCGACTGTCCCAGTCTCTTGGCCTCGTGGTCAAGAATCTCGGCGACGCGGTCCAGGTCGGCACCAACCGGCGTACAACCTGTAACGAAAGGTGCGATCACGGACCACGCCTCCGTCAGCGTCGGAGCAATCAACAGGTCGTCGTTCGATAGGCCGTAGTCCGCCAGTGCGTCTCCTGGGTCTCGTTGCGGATTTACGATGCTGGATATTCTGCTTCCGTCGGAGAACGCTACACCAATTTCCACTGGCCGCGCCTTGCCCCCGAACGTCGAGTCCGCCCCCACCGTCCAGACTGATATGGCACACCGAGGAGCTTCCACGGCACCAGGGTCATGCGGAGACAGAAACCTCTTCACCCGGATGTCGGTCCTCAGGTCCTTCGGCGCAACAGGCTTAGTAAGCACTATCCCTTCCAAGGAAGTTGCACGACTGAGTGCAACGTAAGTCTGCCCATCGCTGAACGTACCCCCCGATAGATCCACGACCATCCGATCGAGCGTCTGGCCTTGGCTCTTGTGAATCGTGATCGCCCAGGCAAGCCTGAAAGGAACCTGCTCGAATACGCCGACAACCTGGTGCACAATTCTGCCATCCTCTACGCTAGGACGTGTAGTTTCCCAACGGTGTCGACCTACCCATGCAGTGCCACCCGTTCGGAATTCGACCAGGACCCGATCGCCTTCAGTAGGATCAACAGCCACAATTGTGCCGACCGTTCCATTGACCCACCGATCGGCAGGATCATTGGTAAGCATCATGATCTGTGCACCCACCTTGTACTTCACGACGGGATCGTTCGGCTCCTCTACATCCGAAATATCGCCCTCGACTGAGGAATGGCTTTCGTACGAAACACCTTCCAGGGCGTCGAGCCTCATGCTGTTCCGCGCGGCTGCAATCCTATTGGTGGTTGTCAACGTCAACCAGAACTCATCATTCGGAATACTGAAGTCAGGAATCACACGACGGTTCAGCGCATCACACACACCTCCTGCGGCATCTCCTTCTCGTACTTCGTTGAGCAGCTGTGTCAGTTCAGGGTCACCTGATTGGCGAAAAACCTTGGTCAGGACGAACGGTGGAACGAGTTCACGGATATATCGGTGGCCGGAGAAGAAGAACGGAGAATCGTACACGGTCCGGAAATAGTCCTTCTCCTCATCTCGAACGACTGGTGGGAGCTGATACAGGTCACCGACGAGAACGAGCTGCACACCTCCGAAGGGTTTCTCCGGCTGCGGGCCATACATTTCAAGTATTGCGACAATCATGTCGAAGGTGTCCGCCCTCAACATCGACGCCTCGTCGATAATCAGGGTCTGAATCGATCTGATAACCCGCGAACGTGACTTCGGATGATAGCTGCCGCTATTCACATCGTACTCAGTCGTTCCTGGTTTCATACCAAGCAGCCGGTGAACAGTCTCGCCACCAATATTGAGCGCGGCAATTCCGGTGGTAGCGGTAACGAACACTTGGGCGTCAGATGTAGCAATGAAGTCACGTATCAGAGTGGACTTACCTGTTCCAGCTTTACCGGTCAAGAATATGCTATGACCCTTGTGCAGCGCGTCAAGAGCCGTAGCGAATTCGGCCGTATATTCAATATCAGGATTCACCTGATACTCCTCCCTCTTGGATCGGGACGAAACCACCACCTACCGTTAGGTAGTCGACACGTCACGATTCCAGGCTACTCAGGTGAACCACCGTTGATGCTGTTTACCGAAATCCTTCCCGACATCAGGAGAGGGAGGAGTTGGTCGCGGGTATACGCGAGGGCAGCGTTTTCGTTCACGAGTGCGTGGGCCTGACCCAGTAGTTGACGTTGAACCGCTCCGATTTCTTGCTGTGTCGCGATGTCCGGGACCGGAATCGATACGCTGCCGACGTCTTTCAAGTTGACGTATGGCGCCATGTCGCTCTTATGCATCAGGGGTTCGATCTGGCGTTGCGGATCGTCGCTGAGGAACCAGCCGGCAAAGTAGCCCCAGTCAAGACCGCTCGCGTCCTCTACCCGGAAGTAGCAACACTGTGGGCTGTAGACGGCCAGATCGACCTGACTAGGTACCACCGCAACTCGTCCGACGGTTCCCTTCGTCGTCATGACAAGATCACCCGGCTGGATAGTCTTGGCGCCGATCCTGCTTGCGTAATCGGTTGAGACGCAGTTTCCCCCATCCGGGAACGTCAGCTTCGCTCCCTTCACATCAGCGGCCCGAACTATCGCATAGCCCGACTCTGCCAGCTCCGACTTCTTCGTCCGGTACCCGTCACCGAATGCGAGCGACCCGCGAGCAGCGAGGTCGGAAAGTGACATCCGTTCGCTCCCTACCGACCGACTGAACTGCTCAAACTCCGCTTTCGCCAGGGATCTCCCAGCCGCGATCGCCCGCTCGTTTGCTGCGATCTTGTCGTCGAGAGCGCCAAGGACTTCGGCGATGGCTCGTTGGGTTCTCAGCGGTGGCAGGGATAGTTCAATTGAACGCAGATCCCGCAGCGAAATATAAGGGGCCATATCAGTGCTTGCAGATCTATCGCTCCGTTGGCGGCCGAAGGCCGATGACTTGAACCAGTAGGCGAGGTAGCGAGGATGTAAACCATTCCCTGGCCGAACCCTGAAATAGCACATCTGTGGGCTGTAAACGACCTGCTCCAAGCCCTCCGGGTAGATCGCGACACGGCCCACAGTGCCCTTCGTTGACAGAAGCACGTCTCCAGGTTCGCTCAGCTTGGGTCCGATCGCACGTCGGTACTCCTCTCGGACGTGGTCCGGGCCGTCTGCATGTACGGCCCAGTCTTCCATGTCCGCAACACGGAGAATACGGAACCCTTCGTCGCCGAGTTCCGTACGCTTGGTGCGATAGCCATCACCCAATTCGAGGACACCCTCATCTGCCAGCGTGCCTAGAGTCGTTACCTCACCCATGAACCCGCCCCATCTGCTCCCGCACCACAACATCCAAGCGCGCTGACTCATCCAGCGCCGCAAACAACTCCGTCTTCAACCGGGCGATCTTTTCGGCGATGGGTTCGCCGTCGTCTTCTACTTCGGGGGCTCCGACGTAGCGGCCGGGGGTGAGGGCGTAGCCGGCGGCGGCGATCTCGGCTAACGAAGCGGACTTGCAGAAGCCGGGGACATCCTCGTACGAGATACCCTTGGCCACAGCAGAACTAGAGCCGCGCCAGGCGTGGTAGGTGTCGCCGATGCGCACGATGTCGTCGTCGGAGAGGGCGCGTTCGGCGCGGTCGACCATGTAGCCGAGGTCGCGGGCGTCGATGAACAGGACCTGGCCGGAACGGTCCTCCGAACCTTGGGTGCCCTTTGTCTTGTCTTTGGCGAAGAACCAGAGGCAGACCGGGATTCCGGTGGAGCGGAACAATTGAGTGGGGAGGGCGATCATGGCCGATACGAGGTCGGCGTCGACGATTTCGCGGCGGATGTCGCCTTCGCCGTTGGAGTTGGACGACATGGAGCCGTTGGCCAGGACCACGCCCGCTTTGCCGCCGGGGGCGAGTTTGTACAGGATGTGTTGCAGCCAGGCGTAATTGGCGTTGCGGACCGGGGGGACGCCGTAGCGCCAGCGGGGGTCGTCCTCGTTGCGGGCCCAGTCCTTGATGTTGAACGGGGGGTTGGCCATGACGTAGTCCATCTGGACGTCGGCGTGTTGGTCGCGGGCGAAGGTGTCGCCCCAGCGCGAACCCACGCCGTTGTTGTCGATGCCGTGGATGGCGAGGTTCATCTTGGCCATCCGCCAGGTTTCTTCGATGGCTTCCTGGCCGTAGATGGCGACGTCTTTCGGGTCGCCGTCGTGTTCGTAGATGAACTGTTCGGTCTGCACGAACATGCCGCCCGAACCGCAGCATGGGTCGTAGACGCGGCCCTTCTTGGGTTCGAGGACTTCGACGATGACCCGCACGACGCTGCGGGGGGTGAAGAACTCGCCGCCCCGTTTGCCTTCGGCCCTTGCGAAATTGCCGAGGAAGTATTCGTAGACCTCGCCCATCAGGTCGCGGGCCTTGTGTTCGCCCTGCCTTGAGAATCTGGCGCTGTTGAACAGGTCGATCAGTTCACCGAGGCGGCGCTGATCGATGTTGTCGCGGTTGTAGATTCGGGGCAGGGTGCCCTGTAGCGATTTGTTCGCGGCCATTACCGCGTCCATCGCCTCGTCGATCAGCTCGCCTACGTTCCTGGCCGGCTGATCGTCGGTGGCCGGTTTGCCTTTGGCATTTTCGGCCAGATACGTCCAGCGGGCGATCGGGGGGACCACGAACACGCCGTAGCCCTGGTACTCCTCCGGGTCGTCGATCAGTTCGGTGATCTGGTCGTCGTCCATGCCGTCGGCTATCAGCTCCGCCCGGATCGCTTCTCTGCGTTCGTCGTAGGCGTCGGAGACGTATTTGAGGAACACCAGGCCCAGGATGACGTCCTTGTACTGGTTCGCCGACAGCGAGCCGCGGAGTTTGTCGGCGGCCTTCCACAGGGTGTCCTTGAGTTCCTTCATCGTCGAAGGGGTTGCGGGGGGCTGTTTTTGGCCGGGGGGCATGGGGTGGGGGTTCCTCTTTGCGGTTATGGGTGGTTGGTTTGGGAGCCTTGGGTCGCCGGACCCTTCGTGACCCTCGCTCCTTCGTCGCTTCGGCCTCAGGGATCAAGATGAGACCACGGTGTTGCCGGTCACGATTGCGATAGGGAAAGCTCCTTCGTCGCTTTGGGCTCAGGGTCCGTCTGCGGGTCGGGCGGTGTGGGTGGTTACCTCGATTCCGGTCGTGGTGTCGGCGGTGTCCAGGGTGACAGCACCGGCGGCGACGCCGTTGATCAGGGCTGTCGCCAGATCGTGGGCGGCGCGGACCTTGGCTTCGGCCTCGGTGCGGTAGCCGGTGACCTGGGCCAGGACGGTTTCGAGGTGGCGGGCGTCGTCGTCGGTGAGGTTGGGGATGCTCCACGTCTGCCATTCGGAACCCGGTTCGGCGAGCGTGTTGACGGCGGTGGCCAGCAGGTTCGGACCGAATGCGGCGTTGGGGCCGATGCGCAGGAGTTTGGCGGGGGATGCGACCAGTGAGCCGCCGTGCGGGTCGATCCAGGCCCGCGGCAGCGGCTTTTCCGTGAACACGACGTCGCCGGGGTCGGTGCGGCGGGCCTTCGGGTAGAGCTGGGCCGCGTCGAACGGGTCGAGCATGAGCGTGCGATCGGGCAGTACCGGGACCGTTCCGGCCGGATCGTGATGGTCGGCATTGAACCGGCTCCCCGAATACACCGAGATGAGACCACGTTCGCATAGTTCGTGAAAAGAATACTGCTGCAACCGGAATCGGCCCGGCGACATACCGATCGGCACGTCGAGCGGCGGCAGCAGCGCCGATGTCACCAGGGTTGCCGCGTGCACCCGATCGGTGTACTGCGACGGGTCGTCGGTGAGCAGGCGCGGGGCACTCGTGCCACGGGGAACGAGCGTGCCCGAAGTGCGGATCCGCTGTAACTCACGCGACCGCGCGTAACGGTAGGCCCGCCGCGACCCGGCCAGGCCACCACCGACGATGGAATCCTCAAGGGCCGCAGCGATATCGGCGGCGAGATCGGCTGACTCACCCGGTGCCGCCAGATCGACCGTCGCCACCTCGCCGGCCTCCGCCCCGCCCAGGCATACCCACACACCCAGACACTGACGGTGCGCCTCCCGCCACAATCCACGCGGAAGACGCAGCGCGGCAACCAGATTGCCGACACCCAGGGTTTGCAGGCGCCGCGTGTGCAGGGACCCGGCCAGATGATCGGTCAGTTCCCTGGCCGGGCCCAGCACCACCGCCGCACAGCCCGGCGCGAGATCGAGCACGACGTCGTCGAGGCCGTCGAGGGCCTCCCGATCGGTGAGCCCCACCAGCGACGACACCGTCACCGTCGGGCGGTACGCCACTGAGTCGACGTCGACACCCAGAATGAGTGCGCGACGCCGCAATTCACGGGTGGCGGCGTCGCGTGCATGCACCACGAGCGATCCTTCGGGGGCGGCCACCGATAGGGCAAGCGCCGGATCGCCGGCCGGGATCAGCGGCACACCGTCACCACCGATATGGGTGCGTGCGGCGCCGACCACTGTGCGCACCACGTCGACCGCGTCGGCTGTCAGATCACGCAGGCCGAGCTCCCGTCCGACTCTGCTGGTCTCCAGCCGGGTGAGAGCGTCGGCGGGGCCGTACGAGGCGCCGATCAGATCATCGACGTAGCCGAGCACATCCCCCGTGACCGAGAGCCTGCGCACCTCGCGAAGCAGCAACTCGTCGTCGGGGTCGGCGGCGCGGGCAGTGTCGACGAGATCGCTGTGCGACATCGACCCGAAATCGGCCCCCGACAGCGCGTACAGCGCCAGCAGGGTGACGACATCGCCGAAACGTGCCTCGTCCGGGGCGGTGAAAGCTGCCGCATCCAGGGCCTGATCGGCCTGGTTGTTGCCGCGACCGGTGCGCTGCAACCAGTCGACGACGTCGGTGCGGTCGAAGCGGTCGACGCCGTCGACGCGCTCGACCACCGCGGGAAAGGGCATGACCTCGCCGCGCACCGTGGTGCGTTTGCGCCACTGGCTGACGGCAGGGCGGGATACCCTCGCCAGGGTCGCGATGTCCTGCATCGTCAACATGCTCACGCCGGTCACCTCCTCGTGGTCGCACCGATTCCTTCCGTCGACGACAGTAGCCGTCTGGCGTGACATTCGGATGCGTGATTCCTGTTAAGGCCACTTAACAGCAATCGATATCGACACCAGGTCTTGCCCAGGTCATCGTTGTGCAGGCCGCCGGCCCTGGTGGTCGAGAACAAGTGCCGAACCGGTTTGTCAGACCCTCATGCAATAGTCCTCGGCATCGACAAGCTGCACAGGTTTCCTGAGGTAGCAGAGGGCGGCGAGGCCGCTCTACCTCGATATCGACCCACCCACGCGGACTCCGGATCGTTGCCGGCCGTCCGCATAACCGGATCAGCGAGTCACACTTTCGCGTCCACATGAAGGAGAGTTTCATGAACAAGAAGCAGATTGTCGCGGCCGTCGCGATCACCGCAGCCGCAGCCGCCAACGTCGCGATCGGGGTAGGCACCGCGGTCGCGAGCACCGAGGACCCCACCGCCGGCGACCGGGTCCGCTACGTCTTCATCAGCGACGTCGCAAACAACATGTCGTCCAACTGGTTCAACGCCGACAACGATCAATCCTCGCTCACCACAACCCATTTGCCGACATACGGCAAGTACACGCGGTCCGGCTCCAAGTTGTACTCGGGCACGCAGTCATTCACCTCTCGGTCGACCTACCAGCTCACCGCGGCCGCCATCCAGACAGACGGCTACTACGCCGAATGCCGAGTGTTCGTCAACGGCGTTCAGAAGTCGGTGAATTCGGCGACGGGCCGTTACGCCCTCGCCGTCTGCTGACCACCACCCGCCCAACATCCCAAGGAGAATCATGAGCAACAATCCGCCTCCCCAGTTCCCGCAGGGGCAGTATCCCCAGCAGCCGTATGGTCAGCAGCCGTACGGTCAGCAGCTGTACGGGGGCCAGTACCCGCCGCAGATGCCGCCCGCGCGCAAGCGCAAGAAGTGGCCGTGGATTCTCGGCGGCATCATCCTGCTGTTCGTCGCGATGGTCGGCGGCTGCGTAGCACTCATCGGCGGCGCCGCCAACGAGATCGACAAGGAGATGAACCGGGAGGTCATCGTCACCTACCGCGTCACCGGAACCGGAACGGGTTCGATCACCTGGACCGACAAGGACTTCAACATGGCGCAGGAGACCGACGCGCCGCTGCCGTGGGAGAAGCAGGTCACGGTATCCGGGTTCGGCAAGATCGCGTCGCTGACCGTCACCAACAGCAGCGACGACGGCGCGACCTCGACCTGCGAGATCGTCGTCGACGGCGAGGTGAAGTACACCCAGACGGCCAAAGGTCCGTTCGCCAGCGCCAACTGCTCCGGCAGCGTCGGTTAGGAACTGTCCTCCACGCCACTGAATTGGTGAACGAGGAGATCCTTCAATGCGGGGCGGCTGGCCGCGACCAGCGTGAACGCGGCCTCCCGGACCAGCCGCTCCGCATGGGAGCCCCTGATGAGCGCCGGGCCGCCGCCGGCCGCGACCAGCGCCGACGCCGCATCGACCGCCAGCCGGGCCGCGTCGGCGCGGGCCCGGATGAGGGCATCGGGGTCGCCGAGTCCCTGGTCGAGGCGGGAACGGACCTCGTCACCGCGGCGGCGCAACGCCTGTGCCGCGTCGGCGTGGCCGGACTCGTCGAGAAGTCCGACGGACCGGCGGATCACCCCGAACGGCTGAGTCCCGTTGATCCGGACGCCGATGGTCTGGGTGGCGAAGAAGGTTTCCAGCGGAACCCGGCTGACGACGTCGGCGTCGCGAACGATCAGCGAATTGACCGCCAACGCAACTGTGCGGGAACCATTTCCGGCGGTCAGATCAACCGAAGCCGACCGGACCGCAGACGTCGGCAGTTTGTCCGTCTCGATGATCGCCGCGACGACGTCGTCGGTGTCGACATCGCGGGCGCTGATCTGCAGCAGTTCGGTGATGCCCCAACCGCTGACGAACGGCGCGTAACCGTCCAGGCGCCAGCCACCGTCGACGCGGGTCGCACGCATCCGCGGCGGCGTGGGGACGGCTCCCGCATAGGCGACGCCGGCGCGCTTCGTCCCCGACGTCGCTTTAGACAGAAAACGTTCCCGCAGTTCAGCATTGGATGTTGTGGCGAGTGCGATCACGACACCGTGATGCTGGAGCCAGGTGAATGCGGTGGTGAGGCAGCCGCTCATCATCACCTCGAGGATCTCGATGAGCTGCCCGAACTCGAGTCCCGGACCACCGAGTTCGCCCGGTAGTGCAATGCCGTAGAAGCCGGCGTCGGCGAGCGTGCGCCAGTGCGAGTCCGGGATCGTCGAGGTCCGGTCGACTTCACCCGCCGCCGGGAACAGCACGTCGTCGGCGATCCGGTAGGCCTCGGCGACGAGCTCGCGACCGGCTTCTTCCTGATTGTCAGCGCTCACCCGACCACCCTACGACGCCGGCTGCCTGATTCCGGCGTGTCCGAAACGTTCATGCGGCGCCGGGGTGTCGCCGGTTAGCGTCGACGTCATGAACAAACCGATTCCCAACGCGCTGTCCATCGTGGTCGCCGACATGGCCGCGGCCGTTGCGTTCTACACGCGGTGCGGCCTGAGCTTCGCCGGTGACGCCACATCCGCACCGCATGCGGAGGCGCAGGCAGGTGACTGGCGCGTCATGTTCGACACGCGGGAGGTGATGACGTCGATCGATCCGTCGTGGACACCGCCGGCGGGTGGTCACGCGATGGCGGTGGCGTTCGCGTGCGCCACGCCGACCGACGTCGACGCCGTGCATGACGCACTGGTCGCCGCGGGTGCGCCGTCGGTACACGCACCGTTCGACGCCCCGTGGGGCCAGCGTTATGCGACGGTCCGCGATCCTGACGGCAACGCCGTCGACTTCTACTGTGCGCTCGCCTGATCGGCGGTGAAGGTGACCGGTGATCGGCCGGTGAGCTCGGTGAGATCGCGGAACATGTGCGCGTAGTCGGCGTAGCCCACCGCATGCGAGACGGTCGTGGGATCGGCGCGGGGCAGCAGGGCGACGGCGCGTTGCATGCGCAGGATCCGGGCGAGTGTCTTGGGTCCATACCCGAAGTGCTGCAATGATAGTCGGTGCAGAGTCCGGGTGGTGATGCCGAGTCGGTCGGCAGTGTCCGCCACAGAACCGCCATCGCCGAGCATCGTCGCGGCAGCCGCCACCGGTGGGGGACGATAAGCCGTTTCCGTACAGAGCATCGCCAGTGCTGCCGCGGGATCATCACCGCCGCAAAGCTGTTCGGTCCACTGATCGACCCGGTACGACGGCCAGAGATCCGCGGCGGGGATTCGGACATCGGTCAGAGCGTGGGCGGCGTGGCCGATCACCGAGGGTCCGACACCGGGACGGAACCGAAACCCTATGGGCGACCACGTGTTCGGCGAACTCCCGACATAAGGACCGGTGTCGGGACCTGCGACGAGGAGCCGCTCACCGCTCCAAATGATGTCCATACATCCGTCAGGCAGCACCGTGTACTCACCGGCAAGATGACCCGCACGCCACAGCACACCGGCCGACCGATCACCCATCCCACTCTCCTTGACCGACACCAGATCCGTTACAGCCCTGCCTGTTCGAGCGCCTGCTCGTAGGTGTCCATCGCCTCGTCAGCAGACTGCCCCGCAGCCACCGCCTGGTCATAAACCTTCATGAACTCGTCGGCCCGCGCATTGAAGCGCGTGAGCCACCGCTCGGAATCCCGCCGCCAGTAGCCGACGACGTCGTACCGGTCTCTGCCGAATCCCGCTGCACGCAAGGTCTTTTTGGCGGCGCGAATATCGGCTGATTCAGCCGAGTACCAGACATAGGCATCGGGTTTCGGGTCGAGTTCGGCCAGGGCCGCCGACAACCGCGACTCAGCGGCATCGTTTCCCGAACCGACCAATTCGACGACGGTGGTGTTGTCTCGGTGCGGAAGGTATGAAAGATCCTCGGCATCAAGCACTTCGGCGAGAACCGTGACGGCTATATGGCCGGGTGTGTTCTCCAGGATACGGGCGAGCGCCGGCAACGCCGCCAGGTCTGCGCCCAGCACATGCCGCGTGGCGTCGGCGGGCGGGTCGTACCACGACCGCGGACCGGCCATCAGCAGTTGCCACCCCGGCTCCGCCTTGCGGAACCAGTCGACGGCGAGTCCATGCGGATGCTCGGCAATGTCGATGATCAGCTCGCGAGATACGTTGTCGTAGCCGCGGATCGTGAAGTTGCGGTTACCCAGGCTGCGCTCGGTGTCGGCGACCTCCCAGCCCCCGAACGACTCCGGGCCGTCGCTCTGCTCGGTCCGCAACGCGACGCCGTCTCGGGAAAAGTACAGCACCACCGACTCATCGCCGGGTCTGATAGGCACATACCCACCGTCGACGACGAACGTCGCACGGATCATGTTCGGCGTGACGTGCCCGATCCCCGTAAGCGTGCCGACGAAACTGTCCCATCTCATGACTGCCATTGTCGACCACCTGACTGCGGCTGCGTGTGCCGACCGCTGGCTGTGTACAACTGAATACTTATCCACAGATGTGCCGACAGGCCCTGCTCACGCGACCCGATGCGCGAACAGGGCCATACCATTTGTTCCATGCCGTCACCGGAACACGAAGCGCCCCTTGAACTGATCCGTAACCGCGCGGAGTTCGGGGTCGAGTTGCTCACCGGCCTCGCCCAGGTCACGGTGCCCGAACACGACAGTGTCACCGTCGACGACTCGGATCTGACCGATGCCGTCCCCAAACAGCTCCTCGCCGACGCCGTTCTGGTCCTTCGCGACTCCGCAGGCGACCCCGTGGCTGGTCTCATCGTCGAGAACCAACGGCGACCCGACAACGACAAGCGGTTCAGTTGGCCGCACTACGCGGCCGCCTTGCGGAGCCGCCTCCGACATGCCGTCTACCTGCTCGTCCTGTGTCCCGACGAGAGAACAGCACGATGGGCCGCCACACCAGTCGAGACCGGACACGGCTCCTTCATCCCGATAGTTCTGGGTCCATCCCGGATACCTCCCATCACCAATACCGCGGCCGCGCGCGCCGATCCCGATCTGGCGATGCTCTCGGCAATGACGCATCCCGGCAACTGGGATGTTCTCCGTGCACTTCCAGCGGTTTTCGACCCTGACATCGTCAATCATCGGATGTACGCTGCGATCACACAGACCGTCTTCCCTGCCCATGTCCTAGCGCAACTGGAGGTCGTTTTGACAACCCAATCCCACGCATGGGTCGCGGAAACCGATTGGGGCCGCGAACTCATCGACAAACTCAAAGCCGAAGCTCAGACGGAAGGGCTCCGGGAGGGTCTGCGAGCGGGTCTGGAACAGGGACTCGAACAGGGACTCGAACAGGGACTCGAACGAGGACTCGAACGAGGACTCGAGCAAGGACTCGAGCAAGGACTCGAGCAAGGACTCGAACGAGGACTCGAACGAGGACTCGAGCAAGGACTCGAGCAAGGACTCGAACGGCAGGTGGCGAATCAGGCCAAGACACTTCTGACGATGCTCGCGACGAAGAACATCGCCGTCGACGACGCATCCCGCGACCGGATCAATGCGTGCACCGATACCGATCAGCTCAGCACATGGACGGTGCGGGCCGTGACCGCCTCCTCGATCGAGGAGATCCTCCGGTAGATCCGCGTGCTCAACGGCCACCGCGGGTTCAGAACCAGCGTTCCAGGACTACGGCCACTCCGTCGTCGTCGTTGCCCGCGGTCACCTCGTCGGCGGCGGCGAGGGCGGCCGGATCGCTGTGGGCCATCGCGACGCCGTGGTCGGCCCAGGTGAGCATCTCGATGTCGTTGGGCATGTCGCCGAACGCCACCGACGTCACTGGGCCGAGGCCGGCGAGGTCGATCAGCGTGCGCAGCCCGGACGCCTTGTGGGTGTCGGGTACCGAGAGTTCGATCAGGCCGTGGGAGGTGGAGTAGGTGATCTGGGCAAGATCGCCTACCTCGCCGGCCAGAACGGTGGCCATGTCGCGGCTCTGCATCTCCGGCACCCGGACCAGCAGTTTCACGGCTGGTTCGGCGAAGATCTCGTCGTTGGAAACCTCGATGTGGTCGGGGTTGAGCCAGGCGTGCTGGTAGCCGGGCGAGGCCACGAACGGTGGGGTCGCGGTGTCGTAGGCCGAGTTACCGGCACGTTCAGAGGCGACACCGGCGGTGGGCAGCAGCCGGGCGACTATGTCGCCGAGGTGCCGCTGCACGTCGGGGGCGAGTTGCGCCGCGTGCAGGATCCGGTCGTTCTCCAGGTCGTACACGATGGCGCCGTTGGCGCAGACGGCGTACCGCACCCGGGCGCGGGTTCCGGCGAACTGCTCGGTGATCTCCGGAATCCAGCGCGGCGGCCGGCCAGTCGCCAGCACGAACTCGGTTCCGGCGTCACGGGCGGCGCCGAGCACGTCGAGGGTGCGCTGTGACACCAGGCTGCAGCTGTCGATGAGGGTGCCGTCGACGTCGCTGGCGATCAGCGTCGGCGGCTGCGATAGGCGCGGCGTCACTCGGGTTTCTTTCTGGCCCGTCTGGCCTGGTCGGCGGCGTCGAGTTCGTTGGCTTCCTCAAGGGTGGGCGCCGAACCACCGAGCCGGGCGGGCACCCAGAACTCGCCCGACGGATGCGTGCCGTAGGCGTCCTGCAATTCGAGCAGCTTCTCGCTCATCACCTTGTGCAGCTGCGCGGTGATCGCGTCCGCGTCGCCGACCGGGTCGATCGGCTCGCACACGCTGATCAGGATCTTGACCCCGGTGCGGCCGAGGCGCTTCGGGTGGCCCTTGGTCCAGATGCGCTGCGAACCCCACATCACCGTCGGGATGATCGGTGCGTTCGCATCCAGGGCCATCCGCGCCGCGCCCGACTTGAACTCCTTGATCTCGAAGCTGCGGGAGATCGTCGCCTCCGGGAACACGCCGACGAGTTCGCCCTGCTTGAGATAGTCGACGGCCTGCGCGTAACTCTCGGCACCCGCGCCGCGGTCGACGGGGATGTGCCGCATCCGCCGCATCAGCGGTCCGGCGATCTTGTTGTCGAAGACCTCTTTCTTGGCCATGAACCGCACCTTGCGACGCCCCTGCAGGAAGGCGGGGATACCGGCGTAGGTGAAGTCCATGTAGCCGGTGTGGTTGACCGCGACCACACCCGGCCCGGTCTTGGGAACGTTCCCGACGCCGGATACGCCGAATTTGAGGCCTTCGGCCAGCCACAACAGTCGGGCAGCGGTGATCACGGTGCCATAGAGGGGTTCCATGACGACGAGCTTAACCAGGTGGGCGCGGATCGGTCGCGCCGTTACACCATCCGGTACACCATCCGGAGTCGCACCCGCCGATGTGTATGTCCCGTCACATCCGCACCAGGTGTGACAGAGGGCCCAGTCCTGACGCCATCGGACTCGATACTCTGGACAATTGACGTACGCATCGCGCCAGCCCGCGCGACACCTGAAAGGCCCAGATCGTGAAGATCACCAGCATCGGACATGCCGGTTTCCACATCGAGACCGCCGCCGGCTCGATCCTCTGCGACCCGTGGGTCAATCCCGCATACTTTGCCTCCTGGATCCCGTTCCCGGACAACTCCGAGCTGGACTGGAAGGCGCTCGGCAAGTGCGACTACCTGTACGTCTCGCACCTGCACCGCGACCACTTCGACGAGGTCAACCTGCGCGACAACGTCGACAAGGACACCACCGTCCTGCTGCCCGACTATCCGGTGCCCGACCTCAAACGCGAACTCGAACGACTCGGTTTCCACAAGTTCGTCGAGACCACCGACTCGGTGAAGACCACTGTCACGGGCGACAAGGGGTCGCTCGACATCATGATCATCGCGTTGCGGGCCCCCGCCGACGGCCCGATCGGTGACTCCGGGCTCATCGTGTCCGACGGCGAGACGGTCTGCTTCAACATGAACGACGCCCGGCCCGTCGACCTCGACGTCGTCGACGAGGCGTTCGGGCATGTCGACGTGCACCTGCTGCAGTATTCGGGCGCCATCTGGTACCCGATGGTCTACGACATCCCCCGCAAGTCCAAGGCCAATTTCGCGGCGCAGAAACGTCAGCGCGGCATGGACCGGGCACGTTCGTACATCGATCAGGTCGGGGCCACGTGGGTGGTGCCGTCGGCGGGGCCGCCGATGTTCCTCGATGAGGACCTGTACTCGGTCAACGACCTCGGTTCCGGCATCGCCGACAGTGACATCAAGGCCGGGGCGATCGGCGATCTCGACGTGGCGCCCGGCACCAATCCTGTGCCCGGCGACGTTACGTCGATCTTCCCCGACCAGATGACGTTCCTGGAGCAGATGCGCATCCACGGCACCGACGACGGCGTGAAGCATCGTGGGCTGATGATGGTGTCGGGGTCGGCGGCCGATTTCACCGGGTCGACGCTCGACGGCATCGAACATCCGTATCCGCCGGAGGAGGTGTTCGGCCCCAACAAGAAGGCCTATCTGGAGCGGATGCAGGCCAAGTTCGCGCCGATCATCGCCGCGGAGAAGGCCACCTGGGCGCCCGCCGAGGGCGACAAGCTGCTGCCGGCGCTGCGCGACCTGTTCGAACCGATCATGAGGCAATCAGATCTGATCTGCGACGGCATCGGCTATCCGGTCGGTCTGGTGATGACCCCGCACAGTTCATCGAAGGAAGTCACCGACGAGACCGAGATCGTCGTCCTGGATTTCCCGAATCGTATTGTGCGCGAACCGAAGGAGGGTGAGGGAAAGTACCGGTACGGGTTCCGCATCGCCACCGAGATCGTGCGAACGGTGTTGCGCGACAACGAACCCGACTGGGTCAACACCATCTTCCTGTCGACCCGGTTCACCACCTGGCGCATCGGCGGCTACAACGAGTACCTGTACACATTCTTCAAATGCCTCACCGACGAACGCATCGCCTACGCCGACGGCTGGTTCGCCGAAGCGCACGACGACGACGCGTCGATCCGTAAGGACGGCTGGGAGATTCAGCGCCGCTGCCCGCACCTGAAGGCCGACCTCGACAAGTTCGGCGTCGTCGACGGCGACAAACTCACCTGCAACCTCCACGGCTGGGAATGGAACCTCCCCACCGGCCGCTGCCTCACCACCAAGGGCCACGACCTCCGCGCCGAAAAGCTGTAAAATCGTTCCCGCTCAACGGATTCATTCGACGCTGAATTGATCCGCCCGGTGCTGAGGGAAATTGTTGAGCGGGAAGGGTTGTTCAGGCCACGGGGACGTGCACTGTTGAGTTTTCTGCTTTTTCTACGGTGGTCACCGCGCCTGACCATGCGAGCACCACCCCGCCTACTACGGCCGCACTGAATGCGACGATCGCCACCGGGCCCCAGCCGGACCTGGTGACGTCGCCGAGGAAGGCGATGCCGATCGCACCTGGCAGCACCGTTTGCCCGACGACCAGCGCCGCCGCCGCACCGTTGACCGACCCGGTCTGCAACGCGATGGTGAACAGATAGAAGCCGCACATGCCGCTGATGAGCAGACCGTAGAACGCCGGATCGGTGAACAGGGCGGTTACGTCGAACGGGTCAAGACCGTCAACGATCCGGGACGCGACCGCCATCACCCCGAAGATCGCGCCCGCGATCAGGCCGGTGGCCGAGGCGATATGACGATGCAGCCGGCGCATCGCGACGATCCCGAGCAGCAGCAACAACGGACCCGCCGCGAGCACGGACCAGTGCATCCACCGCTGATCGTCGACGCCCTCCTTGCCCGCCGACACCGCCAGCAACACGAGCGAGAAGACCACCACCAGCACCGCGATCCAGTCACGTAGCGACAGGTGGATCTTCATCACCACCATCGCCAGCAGCGCCGTGGCCACGAGCCGCGCCGAGATGATGGTCTGCGACAGGAACAGCGGGATCATCCGGGCCGACGCGATGGTGGCGACGAAACCGATGACGTCGAAGACGAATCCGATCAGGAACGGGCCGGTGATCATGGTCGCGCCGGTCGATCGCAGCGACGGATGCGACTTGTCCGAGCAGCGTCGTTCCTCGATGGTCGTCGCGCATCGTGACACCCGAGCCGCGCCGAGTGCCTGCAGCACCGCCGCCGCCGCGAACGCGAACGCGCCGACCGCCGCGACAATCGAACCCGCGATCATCGGCCGGACCCGGACCCCGCGTCCGGCATGTCGATGGAGTCTGCGGCGCGGTTCATGGCTACACCTTTACTGCTGTTCGGGTTCCAGTTGCTCGTCCGGAGTGCCCGGGCCGTCGGCATACGCGGAATCCCTCGATTCGCGGGTCTGCTGGAAGGATTCCGAATGCCTGCGGTCCACTTTACGCAGCACCAACTGGCCGTAGGGCAGTCCGAGCAGGTAGAGGGGACCTTTGTACCCGGTGCGGGTTTTGCGCAGTTCCGCCCGGTAGATGAGGTCGCCGAGCCCACCGGGGGTGACGACTCCGCCCGCGCGGGTCTGCCGGATCACGTACTGGTTGGTGTTCCACGGCCCGACACCGCTCTCGTCGTAGTACAGCCGGTTCCCGATCACCCGTGCGTTGGACGGCAACGGCGACGGCGTGAACGCCGGACCGCCCGTCACCACGGTGGTAAGCTCATAGAATCCCGGCTCGACCTTCGCCGACGCCGGTCCGGCACCGGTCACGACACCCCCGACGGCCGCCGCCCCCACGATGACGCCTGCCACGGACTTCCCCACCCAATGCTTCGTCATGTCCGGAAAGTGTAGCGGGCGCCACAGCATACATACAGTTGTGGCGTCCGCCCGTCCTAAACCCCACGAATAGACCGAGGCATCGCAATTATTGCGATGCCTCGGCTCAGCGGTGGGGTTTAGGACAGCTACTTCGGCTCAAGGACCTCGGTGCCGACGAACCGGGCCAGTTCCGGCGGCAGGACGACCGAGCCGTCGGGCTGCTGGTGGTTCTCCAGGATCGCCACCAGCCAGCGGGTGGTGGCCAGAGTGCCGTTGAGGGTGGCTGCGACCTGCGGCTTTCCGTTGTCGTCGCGGTAGCGGATCGAGAGGCGCCGGGCCTGGAAGGTGGTGCAGTTGGAGGTGGAGGTGAGCTCGCGGTAGGTGTTCTGCGTGGGCACCCATGCCTCGCAGTCGAACTTGCGCGACGCCGACGAACCGAGGTCACCACCGGCGACGTCGATCACCCGGTACGGCACGTCGATCGCGGCGAGCATCTCCCGTTCCCAGCCGAGCAGCTTGCGGTGTTCGGCCTCGGCCTCCTCGGGTTTGCAGTAGATGAAGCCCTCGACCTTGTCGAACTGGTGCACGCGGATGATGCCACGGGTGTCCTTGCCGTAGCTGCCGGCCTCGCGCCGGAAGCAGCTCGACCAGCCCGCGTACCGCTTCGGCCCGTCGGACAGGTCGAGGATCTCGTCCATGTGATAGCCGGCCAGCGGCACCTCGGAGGTACCGACGAGGTACAGGTCGTCGTCGGGCAGGTGGTAGATCTCGGCCGAATGCGCGCCGAGGAAACCGGTGCCCGCCATCACCTCGGGCCGTACCAGCACCGGCGGCACCATGAGGGTGAAATCGTTGGCGACGGCCTTCGCGGCGGCCATGTTGAGCAGGCCGAGCTGCAGCAACGCACCCTGACCGGTGAGGAAGTAGAACCGCGACCCGGACACCTTGGTGCCGCGTTTCATGTCGATCAGGCCGAGCGACTCACCGAGTTCGAGGTGGTCCTTCGGGTCGTCGATCTGCCGCGGCTCACCCACATGCTCAAGGACGATGAAGTCGTCCTCGCCGCCTGCCGGGGCATCGTCGGCAACGATGTTGGAGATCGAGCGATGCGCCGCCTCCGACGACTCGCCCGCCTCGTTCTGCCGGGCGACAGCCGCTTTGACCTGCTCGGCGAGTTCCTTGCCGCGTGCGAGCAGCGCGGCCTTTTCCTCGCCGGACGCCTTGCCGACCTGCCTGCCGAGCGCTTTCTGTTCGGCGCGCAGACCGTCGGCCTCGACGATCGCGTGTCTGCGGGTCGCGTCGGCGGTCAGCAACGCATCGACCAGACCCTCGTCCTCGCCGCGTTTGCGTTGCGAGGCACGGACGAGGTCGGGGTTGTCGCGGAGAATCTTGAGGTCGATCACGAAGGAAAACACTACCGGCCTGCCGCTTCGCGGCTTCATTTCCGGCATGGTTCTTCGGTCATATCACCCGGGGAGGCATGATAGACGGTGATGAACGATCCAGACGAGGACCGCGACCCCCGGGTCGAGGGCGACACCGAACCGGATGCGGACGGCCTCAGCGGCCCCGGCACCGACGATTCCGATGCCGACGACACCGCAGATTCCGATGCCGACGGCACCGACGAATCCAGTACGGACGACACCGCTGAATCCGATGTCACCGAATCCGATGCCGCCGACGGCACCGATGTGAACGATGCCGATCCGAGCGATGCCGATCCAAGCGATGCCGACGCGAAGCAGGCCGACGCGGACGAAGCCGACCACAACCCGGCCGGTCCGGACGAAGCCGAGCCGGAGAAAGTCAGCCTGGACAAGGCCGGCGCGGACGAGACAGACGGGGGCGAGACAGACCCGGGCGAGACAGACGGGGGCGAGACAGACCCGGGCGAGACAGACGCGGACGCGGCAGACCCGGGCGAGGCCGACACCGACGACTGGGTCGCCGCCGACGACGGTGCCGAGACCACGGTGCTGCCCGTTGTCGACGATGAGTCCCACAGGCTTGCCTACACACAGGTTTCCGAGAATCCCCCCGCAGCCCCGGGCGACAGCCCGAATAAATACTCAGGCGACAGCTCGAACAACAACTCAGGCGACAGCCCGGCTGACAACTCTGGCGACAACCCCGACGAGGGCCCGAACAACGACGCCGAGTCCGAACCAGAACGCCGATCCCGCTCAGGTGCGCTCGCCAATCCGCTGCGGGTAGTGCTGACGGCCGCGATCATCGGTGCGCTCATCGCCGGTGCGATCGGGATCTTCCAGGGCATCGGCGACGGCGGCGACGTCGCCAACACGGGCATCGGCGGTAAGGAAAAGCTGGCCAAGAACGCGTTCACCGAGTCCGCGGCGGGCGATTGCCTGGACTGGGCGGCCGGCAATCCGGGCGATCCCAAGAAGGTCGACTGCCAGCTTCGGCACCGATTCGAGGTCGCAGGGCCCCTCGACACCGCGCTACTGCCGGGTTCGGAGTTCGGTGAGTCCGCGCCGTGGCCCGGCGTCGCGCGGTTCGCGCAGATCCGCGACGAGCAGTGCGCGGTGATCGCCGACCGCTACCTCGGCGGTAAACGCGACCCGCACGGCCGGTTCTCGGTGAGCATGATGTTCCCGTCGCAGGTGCAGTGGGACAAGGGGGCGCGGGAGTTGCGCTGCGGTCTGCAGCAGACCGGGCCCGACGGTCAGCCCGCCCAGTTCTCCGGCCGCGTGGCCGATCAGGATCAGTCGTTCAAGTGGGCTCCGGGTACCTGCGTGGGTATCGACGCCGCGCGCAAGCCCACCGTCGAGGTCAATTGCACCGAGAACCATGCCTTCCAGACCACCGGGACGGTGGATCTGTCGGTGAAGTTCGGTGACCGGCTGTCGGGGCGGCCGTGGCCGTCGAAGGATGAGCAGAACGCGTTCCTGGCGTCGGTGTGTCCCGGCCAGGCCGAACGGTTCATGGGCGGCAAGGCCAAGCTGGAGGCCACCACGCTGAACACCCAGTGGTCGGTGATCCTGGAGCCGAGTTGGCTGGCCGGCAGTCGCACCGCCGTCTGCTATCTGGGTCTGCCGGACCAGGGCGGTTTCGCCACGCTCGTAGGCGATGCCCGCGAGACGCTGCTGATCAACGGCAAGCTGCCGGTGCCGCCGCCGCAGGCGCCTCCCGGCCGGGCGCTGCCCACGCCGGTGCCGCTGCCTGGTGGGTACGAGGCGAATCCGGTGGAGGTTCCCGCTCCGGCGGGGTAGTGCGATGCCCGTCTACATGTCCGACGACGAGTTCGACGGGTTCGTGTCGGACGCACTCGATCAGGTGCCGGCCGAGTTGTCCGCCGAGATGTCGAATGTGGTGATCCTCGTCGAACCCGAGAACGCGGAGGACCCGCACATTCTCGGGTTGTATTCGGGGGTGGCGCTCACCGAACGCACCCACGACTACGCCGGCTATCTGCCCGATACCATCACCATCTACCGTGATCCGATTCTCGGGATGTGCCACTCCCGTGAACAGGTGGCCCACGAAGTGGTGGTGACGGTGATGCACGAGATCGCGCACCATTTCGGCATCGACGACGACTGGCTGCACGCCAACGGTTGGGGATGACGGGGGTTGACGGTTACCGAAAGCATGACTGTACTGTCATCGGTATGACCACCGTCTCAGTGATCACCGGCGCGGGCGGCATGGGCGTGCCCACGGCGCGGCTCCTCGGTTCCGGCAACCACATCGTCCTGTTCGACATCTCTCAGGACCGCCTCGACGCGGCCGTCGCCGAACTCGACGGCACCGGGCTCGACGGCACCGGGCTCGACGGCACCGCGGTGACCGCGATCCTCGGCGATGTCACCGACCGGGTCGCCGTCGACGGATTGTTCGCCGCCGCAACGGGTATCGGCCCGATCGCGTCGGTGGTACACACGGCCGGCGTCAGCCCCCGGATGGGCGATGCCGAGTTCGTCAGCCGGATCAACGCACTCGGCACCGTGAACGTGAACGAGGCTCTGCTGGCACTCGATTCGGGTGCGATCTCCGACGGGGTCGCCATCGTGAACGTCGCGTCGATGGCCGCCCATATGGTGCCCACCGAACTCATTCCCGAGAAACTCTTTCCCGGGGCGCTGACCGACGCGGAGACCTTCATCGCCGCCCTGCTCGAGATATACGCCCCGTACCCCGAGCAAGTTCAGTCGGGTTTCGCGTACGGGATCAGCAAAGCATTCGTGAAGTGGTATTCGTCGGCACAGGCCGAGCGTTTCACCATCGCCGGTATCCGCATCGTGTCGGTGTCCCCCGGTTCGGTCGACACCGAGATGGGCAGGCTCGAAGCCGAATCCGGCGCGGGTGCGCTGCTCGAGGGCGCCAACGTGCCGCGCTGGGGCACCGCGCAGGAGATGGCCGATTTATTCGCCTACTGTGTCAGTGACAAAGCCGGATACCTCACGGGCACAGACATTCTCAACGACGGCGGCGTCATCGCGTCGATACGGGCCCGGGCCGCCGCCGCCGAGGCGTAGACCCTCGCCGGTGGGCTTTCACATCAGCCCATCGGTTCTACGACCAGGGGTTCGTCGTTGCGACCGAAGGGGGCGGGTGTGGCACCCCAGCGTTTGCAGACCCAGACACCCGACTCGGTGTATTCGATCTCGATAGAGCCAGTGTTGCGCAGATGTGTTGCGGCGGCAAACTTTCGGTCGATGCCGGTGAGGTGGGAGGCGATCAGCCGGATCACCGCACCGTGACTGACGACGTACACGTCGCGCGGGTCGGATCCGGCCAGGTGGGTGGCGGCGAGGTGATCGATGACGGGCAGGTACCGGCCGTGCACCATCGTCAGCGATTCGCCGCCGGGAATCCGGGCGTCGACTTCGCCTGCATACCAACGGTTCACGATATCGGTGAACACGCCGTGCGCCTCGTCGTCGTAGCGGGATTCGAGGTCGCCGACCTGGACTTCGTGAATCCCTTCGAGGGCAACGGGATCGACGTCCCACACCGATGCGATGGCCTCGGCGGTCTCCACCGCCCGCCGCGCCACCGAACTGACCAGTACCGGCTCGCGAGCGGGACGATTGTCGAAGCCGAACCGAACCCCTTGCCGGACACCGAAATCGGTGAGCGAATCACCAGGCAGCGCGGTGTCGAGGCGGTGCATGACGTTGGCGGTGGTCTCGCCGTGCCGGATCAGGTGCAGTGTCGCCGCCATCTACGTCTCCCCCTGTAGCTGTCCGGTGAACCAGTCGACGCTCTCGGCGGTATCCGGCGGCGGCGATCCCACCTCGTTCTCGGCCGGCCACGAACCCAGGAACACAACGGATTCCACGTTGCGATGCAGTGCGCGCAGAGCCTCGCCGACGGCGTCGTCGCGGATGTGCCCGACGGCGTCGAGATAGAACCGGTACTGCCCGGCAGAGGTCTTGTCGAGCCTCAGGTCACGCCGCGGCCGCGACTCGATCCGGGTGAGATCGACTTTGCGCGTGGCGAATTCGTCCATCGCCCGCATCAGGCTGCCCGGCTCGTTGGGCAGGCCGAGGATGACCGCGGTGCGGTCGGACCCGGTGCGCGCGGGCGGTGGTGCGGGCCGACCGATGAGCAGAAAACGGGTCACCGCGTCCTGGGCGTCGGCCACCCCGTCGGCGAGCACCGTGAGCCCGTGCAGCCGAGCGGCCGGGCCGGTGGTGACCGCGGCGTCGGCGCGACCCTCGACGACGTCGATCGCCGCACCCGAGTTGGACGAGGCGATGACGAACGAGGCGTTCGGGTAGAGCCTCTCGATGCTCAGCCGCACCTGTGCGGAGGCCACCGGGTAGGCGGCGACGGTCCGCACCCGCTCGGGTTCCAGTGCCCCGGCGGCGGCCACGGTGAACGCGATCGGCAGCGTGACCTCGGCGAACACCTGCACGCGGCGGCCGTCGACGGGCACCAGCGCGTCCATCGTCGCCGGCACCGAACCCTCCAGCGAACTCTCGATGGGGACGCAGCCGTAGTCGGCGACTCCGTCGCGCACCATCGCGATCGTTGCGGTGGGGCTGGGTGCGGCGATCGTGGTCACCGGACCGGCCAGCGCGGGCACGTCCTGAAGCGGCAGTCGCGCGGTCAGCAGTCGCTGCAGCGCCATCTCGGTAAAGGTTCCGGCGGGACCGAAGTAGGCGATCACCGGCGGGTCGGGCGACACAGACACGACCAAAGGTTACCGGCAGCAGGTGACCGGACCCGTCCGGTTCGAGTCCTTGTGACCAAAAGTTGGCATTGACCTGGTCCACCGGCGAGGCTTAGGTTAGGGTTGCCTTATTGATGCACGACATCCCCTGTCCGAGGAGCACTCATGACACAAGCGGTCACCAGCCGGCCATCACACGCTGAGCTCATCGTCACCGCCTGTCGACGGGTCTCCGACGCCATGCTCGCCGTCGAGGGAACCGAACCCACTCCGCTCTCGGTGGTGCACCTGTTCGAATCGCAGGCCTTCATCCTCGCCCCCACCGACGGTGAGGCCATGGCCGCCGTACACGCCGCCGACGGCCTGGCCGCGATGCTGGAGATCACCGACTGCGCCCCCATCGACCTGCGCGAACGTGTCCGGTCCCTGATCTGGCTCAACGGCACCCTGTTCCCCGTGCCCGCCGACCTCGAACGCGACCTCGCCATCGAAATCGCCGCCGAACACCCCGACGACGGCCTCCTCGACGTCGGCCACGGCCACTCCCTGCTCCGCCTTCAGCTCAACTCGGCCGTCATCGCCACCGGCTCCGGCGCCGCGTCCGTAACCGCCGGCGACCTCGCCGGCGCCACCCCGGACCCGTTCTGGGAGTACGAGAACGACTGGATCGCCCACCTCGACGCCGACCACGCCGACATGGTCGGTCAATTCGCCCGCAAACTGCCCAGCCATCTGCGCACCGGCCGCGTCCGCCCCCTCGGCCTCGACCGCTTCGGCATCCGCTTCCGCATCGAAGGACCCGACGGCGACAACGACGTCCGCCTCGCCTTCCCTCGCCCCGTCACCGACGTCCACGAACTCTCCTACGCCCTGCGCGGCCTGGCAGGCTGCCCCTTCATCAACAGCCTGCCCGAATAGCGACGTCGGTAGCCTGGCGCGTATGCGCGCCAACCTCCGCCTGATCCTGCGGCCACCCGACCGGCCGGGTATCGACGCGGTCACCGACCCGGTGGCGCGGCGCGGCATCGTCATCGAGCTGGTGATCGTCGGGGTCCTCACCTTCGGGTTCTCGGCGCTGTCGGCGGCGCTGTCACTGCTCGAAGCACAACTGGCCGGCGGCATCGGCAACACCACCATTGCGCTCAACCCGGCCACCTCCGATCTCGCCGCACTCGACGCGATCCGGCGGCTGATGCAGGCCACCCGGCTGTTCGCCGTCGCTGCGCTCGGCGCCTATCTGCTGTGGCGCGCCGGGCTGCTGCGCAAGGTGGGTCTGGGCGTCGGTCCCGTGGCATCCGATGTGCCGCCCGCCCTCGCCCTCGCCGCGGTCATCGGGCTGCCCGGCCTGGCGCTGGTGGCCGTCGCCCGCGCGCTCGGCATCAACGCGACCCTCGTGCCCGCCGACGCCGACGGACTGTGGTGGCGGTGGCCGCTCCTGATCCTGCTCGCCATCGGCAACGGCGCGGCCGAGGAGATCGTGGTGGTCGCGTACTTCATCACCCGGCTCCGGCAGCTCGGCCTCACCGCCAACGGGGCGCTGGCCTCCAGCGCCCTGCTGCGTGGCGGCTACCACCTGTATCAGGGCATCGGCGCGGGCATCGGAAACGTCGTCATGGGGCTGGTGTTCGGCCGCTGGTATCAGCTCACCAACCGGGTGTGGCCGCTGGTCATCGCCCACTCCGTCATGGACATCGTCGCGTTTGTCGGCTATGCGCTGCTTCGCGAGCATCTGGGGTGGATCACGTAACCTGCCGTGTCAGTCGGATGAGTGGCCCCGGTCCCGTGGTGGCGTCGCGATGCGTAGATTTGGTCGGGTGAACGGGAACGAACCGCCGAACAGGCGACGCCGAGGGAGTGAACCCCCGGCGCCGCCGGACGGGCGTTACCCGCCTCGCGGGTACCGGACGCCGCAGAGTCCGGCCGACGGTGGCCGCCACGCCAAACCTCCCCGGCAGGAACCGCCCCGGCAGCGTCCCGCGGGTCCGGGATTCCCCAAGCAGCAGCCCCCCGGCCAGGCGGCGCAGCATCGTCGGCCCGCCGAACCACCGGCCGCGGCGCCGATACCCCAGCTCAGACCCGAGGATCGGCAGCCCGCCCAACCCCGGAACGGCAACGCCCAACCCCAGAACGGCAACGCCCGACCCCGGAACGGCAACGCCCAACCTCAGAACGGCAACCCTCCACCACCCGAGTACGCGCCCACGGTGCACGCCCAGGCCAGGCCCGCGTTCGCCTACTCCGGGACGCCCGGAGAGAACACACCGCCCAGGGACGTCCCCCGGCACGGCAACCAGCCCCGGCCCGATCGACCCGATCCCGGCCCTCGGCAGGGCCCGGCCGGTGTGGAACCCGTGCGGGTACCGGCGCAGCGGCACCCATACCAGTCGGCCCCACCGCCATCCGCGGTCCCGTACGGCGAACCGCCACGCGAGTCGCCGCGCCGGTCACGCAACCCGCTCCGGCGCCTCCCCGGCCGACCAGCCGGCCTCGGGAAGATCGCGCTGATCCTGGTCGTCGCGATGCTCGTCTCGACGGTCGCGGCCGTCTTCTACTTCGACAACCAGTTGCGTCGTGTCGACGCCCTGTCCTCCTACGACGGCAAGCCCGGACCGACACCGGGTAACACCTGGCTGATCGTCGGCACCGACTCCAGGGAGGGTCTGTCGCAGGAGGACAAGGACCGCCTGGCGACCGGGGACAGCGACGGCGCGCGCACAGACACCATCATGCTGGTGCACAAACCGCCGAGCGGCCGATCGATGATCATCTCCATCCCCCGCGACCTGTACGTCGAAGTTCCCGGCAATGGCCAGCGAAAGATCAACGCCGCCTTCAACTTCGGTGGTCCCAAGCTGCTGGTGCAGACGGTCGAACAGCTCACCAAGTTGCGCATCGACCACTATGGGGAGATCGGTTTCGGTGGTTTCGCCGACCTCGTCGACGCCGTCGGCGGCGTCAATATCTGCATCGACAAGAACCTGAACGATCCCAAGGCCGGACTGAAACTGAAGAAGGGCTGCCACGACCTCAACGGCAAGCAGGCCCTCGGCCTGGTGCGCACCCGCGCCTTTCCCAACGCCGACCTCGAACGCGTGGTCAATCAGCGCAAATTCCTGTCCGCGCTGATGGCCAGGGCGACCAGTCCGTCGGTCGTGCTCAATCCGTTCCGGCTCGTTCCGTTCGTGAACGGTGCGGTCAACTCGCTGACCGTCGACAAGAACGATCACATCTGGAATCTGGCCGGCCTGGCGATGGCCCTGCGCGGTAATCCGATCACCACGACAACGCCGAATGCGGGTGCTCAGGTGACCGAGGAGGGGGATTCACTCATCGTTGGTTCCAACACGGAAGAATTCTTCAACTACTTACGGGAAGGTAAATCCGTCCCCGACGCCATGATCGAAAACAACGGTGGCGCAATCGAATAGCGAATCCGAACCATTGCGTACGAGTACTGAGGCTTACCTAATCAAATGCGATCCGAGGTAGGTTCGCCTTACTATTGTTAGGCTGACTTTGGATGCGCAAAGGGTATTGATGCTCCTACCATGTCCACTATGACCGAGCTGATCGACAACACCGTACGCACCAAGTTCCACGACCTTCTGAACGACCAGATCGCCAACGAGTTCTCGGCCTCGCAGCAGTACATCGCCGTCGCCGTCTACTACGACGGCATCGACATGCCGCAGCTGGCCCGCCACTTCTACCGGCAGGCCGTCGAAGAGCGCAACCACGCGATGATGATCCTGCAATACTTCCTCGACCGCGACATGCACATCGAGCTGCCCGGCGTCGACGTCCCGCGGTCGGAGTTCGACAACTACAAGGCCCCGATCGACCTGGCGCTGGCGCAGGAGAAGCGCGTCACCCAGCAGATCGTCGATCTGGCGCGCGCCGCCCGCGACAACGGCGACTACCTCGGCGAGCAGTTCATGCAGTGGTTCCTCAAGGAGCAGGTCGAGGAAGTGGCCACCATGACCACTCTGCAGACCATCGCCGAACGTGCCAACGGCAACCTGTTCGACGTCGAGAACTTCGTCCAGCGTGAGTTCGCCGGCGCAGCCGGTGCCGACGCCACTGCGCCGGCCGCCGCGGGCGGGACCATCTGACGTGGCCCATGCCTGTTGAGGTGCGAGCTTGCGAGCCTCGAAACCGGTGAGATGACATTGTTCTCTCGCGAGGTTTCGAGGCTCGTCGCTTGCGCTCCTGGCACCTCAACCGGCGAAGGGGCTCAACCGGCTGGGGAAGCTAGCGCAGGGTGACCTGACGGCCGCGGATGCCGTCGCGCGATCGGCGCTGCGCCGCGGTCAGGTCGCTCGTGTCGGCCAGTGCCTCCACCAGGTGGGCGTCGAAGGTGTTCAGCGCCTGCGTCCACTCGGTCGGGTGCCGCTCGGCATCGAGATCGAACACCGGCACGAGCAGCCCGTGCGTGCGGAACGAGCCGGCGAACCGCGACCCCTCGCCCAGGGTCAGGTTCCCGGCCGCGTGGATCCGCGCGAGTGCGCTCATCAGGTCGTCCTCGGGTTCGGGCCGGACCCAGCGCAGGTGGGCCCGTTCCCCCGCGTCGACCCACCACGGGGCGCCGATGCCGCTGTCGTTGGTCAGGCGAGCCGTCGGCAGGATGGTGTCGTTGGCCCGCTGCAGCATCTGCCCCACCTCCGGCGTCACCGCGGCACCCGGATGCAGCCACCAGCCGAAGTCGTCGTGCACGGTGATGTCGAGCACCGCGTCGGCAACGAGCAGGTCGGTCAGCGGCGCCGGGTCGCCGGCGTCGGCGAAGTCGGAACCGACGGCCGCCGTCGTCGCCCAGGTGATCGCCGACGCCAGTCCCACCGCCACGTCGGCCGGTTCCGGATCTGTTTGGGTGGCGACGAAAGCCTGTGGTGCACCATCGGTTTCGCGCACGATACCGGGAACGGCGCCGGGCAGGACGGTCCCGAGCACGATGCTGCGGCCGTCCGCCGGGGTGCTCGCGAGTTCGAGGGTCGCGGTCGCCGACGCCACGAACGCGCGCAACGCGACCAGATCACATTCGGCGGCCAGACCGCCGAACGGCCGCGCCGGTGCCTCCAGCGCCGCCTCCTGCCGCGCCCGGCGGGCAGCCACCCGCTCGGCCCGATTGCTCCCCGGACGTGGTCCGCTGCCGCGCTTGCTCTTCTTAGCCATGGCTCTACCTTGGCAGATGGCGGTAACGCCGAGGGGACCGGTCCCCACTGCCCCGGATCAGACGCTGACCAGCCATTCGCGCACCTGGGCGGGGGTGTTGGTGGCGAGCCAGCGCACGCCGAGTTCGGCGCAGAGTGCGACGTCGGCGAGCTCGTCGACGGTCCAGCAGTAGGTGACCCGGCCCGATGCGGCGGCCCGGTCGACGAGGTCGGGGTGCTGGCGCAGGGTGCCGATGGACGGGCCGATGCCCGTGGCGCCGACTGCGGTCGCGGCACTGCCGCGCAGGACGCGGGAGGTCTCACCGAGCAGGATCGTCGGCAGCATCGGGGCGTTGCGGCGGATGCGCCACACCCCGGCCGAGGAGAACGAGATGACGACGGCGCGACTGTGGTCGGCCGACGGCGGAGTGGCGACGCCGAACTCCTGCAGTGTTTCCAGGATCGCCTGTTCGACGAGGCTGCCGTAGCGGACCGGATGTTTGGTCTCGATGAACAGCCGGACCGGCCGGCGCCAGTCGAGGGTGAGGGTGAGCAACTCGCGCAGGGTGAGGATCTGCGCCGGTTTGCCGTCGGCGTGCCAGCTGCCGAAGTCGAGTTCGCGCAGCTGCGCGAGCGACATCTCGCTGACGACGCCGGTGCCGTCGGAGGTGCGGTCGACAGTCCGGTCGTGGATGCAGACGAGCTGATGGTCGCTGGTCATGCGGACGTCGCATTCGAGGCCGTCGGCCCCCTGGGCGAGCGCGAGCTCGTACGCTTTCGCGGTGTGCTCGGCAGCCTCCCGCGACGCACCGCGATGAGCGACGACAGCGGGCTTCCCCGACCGCGAGACGTGGTCAACCGAACTCATCGACACCCCTTACCGTGCGGCCCGGCCCGCCGGTCGTCCCCGGTCCACAACGCCTCCGGCCCACATCTGGTCATTGTTGCGCCACCTGCACCCATCGGCGAGTCGGCGCGTCGATGTACGGCGTGTCGTCGAAGACGCGGATCAGCCTGGGCAGCACCCACCGCACGAACGCTGCGGACAGCGCAGCCGACACGATGGTCAGCCACAGGCCGTCGGCACCGGTCTGCAGGGAGTCGGACCGGCCCGCGATGAACCGGGTGACCAGCGCGGCGACAGCGGCGAGGTTGACGATGGTCCAGGCGATCGCGGTGCGGCCCGAGACCAGGTGGGCGCGGCGCTGGTCGATGTCGTCGCGCTGCGCGATGAGTTCACGGACCAGGACGGGCGCGCCGGCGAGGTTGACCAGCGGGATCGCGGCGAACACCGTGAGCTGCCAGCGCGGGCGCGGATCGAGTCTGTCATGACGCCGGTAGGCGGCGGCACGGGCCCCGCGCAGCCAACCGACGACGGACACGGTGGCGGTGGCGAAGAAGACGACGGCGGTCAGTCCTGCCGCCCATACCAGGACGACGGACGCGATGTCGAGCCACGTGGGAATCGGCGTGGTGCGGTTGATCACCAGCAACACGTACCGCAGCAAATGCACGACGGCGGTGACGACCAGCGCGATGGCCGTCACGTGCAGCGTCGCGTCGAGTCCGCCGCGCCGGGCATCGGCGGCAGCGTCTTGCGCACCGGTGACCGGCCGGTCGTGCAGACCCCAGGTGGGGAGATAGCCGTACCGCGGTATCAGTGCCGGTCCCTGCCGGTGCGCGGGCCGCGGCGGCGGGAACGTCTCGGGTGGGCGCCGGGCGACCCACCGCACGTGCGGGCTGCGGTACATGCGCGGCGCGTTGGCGGGCCTGGTGTGCCCCACCCGGGGAGGTTGCCCCGGCACAGGCGCGGGGCCCGCGGACCCGGCAGCGTTGTCGATGACACTCAGCGGCCCGCCGCAGCGCGGGCACTGCGAGCGTCCGGGTTTGTGAGGTGCCTGGATGCGGCACCGGGGGCACAGATCAATCATCGACCCGACTCGACGGGCTTTCCGCTCTGCACCCAGGACAACATGCCGCCGGCCACGCCGCTGCCGTCGTAACCGTTGCGGAGCAGGTACTGCAGGACGCGTTCCGAGCGTCCGCCCGAGTGACAGATGACGAACAGTTCGGCGTCGGGGTCGATCTCGTCGAGGCGGGCGGCGACCTCGGTGAGCGGGATGTGGATAGCGCCACGCACGTGGCCCGCCTCCCACTCGTCGTATTCGCGCACATCGAGCATCAACCGGCCGGGTTCGTCGGTGAAGTCGTCCGGCAATTGCGTCACCGGGATCTCGGGGATGTCGAACATGCTCACGCAGTCCATGGTGTCACAGGGCATCGCGTCGGCGGGATTCTATTCACAGGGTGGCCGCTCACAGACGGGCGAGTTATACAGAATCCGCTTCTCGGGCTGTGGATATCCCTGTGGAATTGTGGATAACAACTGCACAAACCGGCTTCTGAGTGATGTACGTCACCGAAAATCGGGAACGGTCCGGCAGGAAGTTCACGGAAGTGAAGGTATGGATGATCCACAGCTGTTTACAGCTCTGTGGATAACTTGGGGAAACCTGTTGATGAAACCCCGGCCCGCGGTGCCGCTCAACTCCCGCGGCGGTGCCGCTCAACTCACGGCGGCGGTGCCGCTCAACTCACAGCGAACTCCCGCAGCCGCTGCACCTCGGTATCGAGCTGGGCGCGTTGCGCCCGGTCCGGCTCGCCGAAGAGTTCGACGTTCACCCCCGGTCTGGTGAGCGACCAGGTTCCCGACAACCAGCCGTCGATAAGGACGAGTCCGCGCATCAGTCCGTTGGTGGTCTTGATCGCGTTCAGCGCGTCCTCGCCGGCCACCCGCCGACGATCCGCGGCGGCCGTGACGACGTGGTCGTAGGGGGCCAGCAGCCGCACCGGGGCGGGTTCGTCCGCGGCGGCCAGACCCAGACCGTCCAGGTCGTACAATGTTTCGCCGTCCGGGCCGGTCAGCTTCTCCAGCTCCCAGTCGGCTTCCATCTTCTCCACCAGCGGCTTCAGCCCGCCGATACCCGACCACATCTGGATCGCCGCGACCGTGGCCGGCCCGAAACCGCGCAGATACAGCCGCACCAGTTCCGCGCGCGCGTCGTCGCCGGTGAGCGCCGGTTCACCCGGACCGGCCCAGTCGTCGAACAGGCTGTAGGTGGGTTTGCCGCTGCCCGACCACAGGCCGCGCGGGGGCACCTGAACGAGCGCCAGGGCGCAGCGGACCACTCTGGTAAGGGTGGCCGGCACCTCGTCGGGGAATCGCTGCGCCAGTTCTCTGCCCAGGTCATCGCCCCCGATCGGGCCGGCGGCGAGCAGGCCACGCGCGGCATCGACAATGGCCGCCGGCGTCGCCGAAACCAGCTTGCGGGCGTGCGTGCCGGTGAGTTCGGCGTCGAGTGCGGGCTGTACCGCGGGCCTGATCCACCGTGCGTCCTCGGTGTCGATGAGGCAGATCGTGCTGCGCAGCAACGCCATCCGGACCGTCTCGCGGTCGATCATCAGATCGTCGAGTTCGTCGGGGGCGAAGTTCTCCAGTCGGGCATGCAGCCCGAAAAACGCCGCCTTGGGATCCTGCGATTGCATGCCGACGACCCGGTCGAGAACCTCGACGGCGTCGTCGTCGACACGGGCCAGCAGGTGCTGACGCTGCAACAGAGTCCGATTCCACTGTTGCAGGCTGATCCGATCGCTCACGCGGGATACTTCAGCCCGGTCGACGAGTGACAGCGGTAGCCGTTCGGGTTCTTCGCCAGATACTGCTGGTGGTAGTCCTCGGCGTAGTAGAACCAGCCGTCGCCGGCCTGCGCGAGCGGTGCGATCTCGGTGGCTATCGGCCCCAGACCCGCCGCGTCGACGACAGCGGCGAACCGTTCCGCACTCTCCCGTGCGAGCCGCGCGTCGTCGTCGGACACGGTGTAGACGGCCGAGCGGTACTGGGTGCCGACGTCGTTGCCCTGCTGCATCTCCTGCGTCGGGTCGTGCGTCTCCCAGAACACCTTGAGAATGCCTTCGAGGTCGATGACCTGCGGGTCGAACACCACCAGCGTCGACTCGGTGTGTCCGGTGCGTGCGGTGCACACCTCCTCATAGCTCGGGTTGGGCGTGTATCCACCGGCATAGCCGACGGCCGTGGTGTACACGCCGGGGACCTGCCAGAAGATCTCCTCGACGCCCCAGAAACAGCCACCGGCCAGGACGACCGCGTGCCGTCCGGAAAACTCGCCGATACCTGCGGCCGACTCCGGATCGTCGCCGCGCATGGGGTGGCCGAGCACCACATTCGCGGCAGCCACGGCCACCGGGGTGGTCCGGCCCGGCAACGCCTGGTCCGGGGTGATCATCGTCCGCTTCGACGAAGCCCCGGAGAATACTTGATCAAGCCACGACATGCCGGTAACTCTACGCGCGTCCCCCGAATCGGGACTTGTGTGATAGCTGCAACTCGTGATTCAATCGCGACTGTGACTGCTATCACGATGCAGTCACGTTGCACGACACCGGGTGTTAACCCGCAGTTCAGACCGGTGTTAACCCGCAGTTCAGGTAGGCCTGAGGTTCAGGTAGGCCTGAAGTTCGGGTGACCCGTAGAAGGACGGAGAGGCCATGGCCGCGCACGCGACGACGCGTCACACCCAGCCACGCCCGACCCGGCCCGCATACGCGGCAGCCCGGCCGCCGGAAGTCGGCACCGTACGAGCACCGCATACGGCCGATTTCCCCGTCATCATGGATAGCATCGGCAATCGTTGCCGCGTCACCGCTCTCTCCATCGTGGTCCTGCTCGCCATCGTGCTCGCCCTTGTGCTTCTCTGAGCCAGTAGTGCTTCTCTGAGCCAGTACTTCTCTGAGACCGGCACCATCTCGCCATCCGGTGAGCCCGGTCGCGTTCACCGCCACTCAAGGCCGTATGTCGCTACCGGTGCGAGTAGGTTGATTCTGGGACTATTGGCCCTGGGAATATTGCTCAGGCCTCACCCGCTGAGTAAATGTGAAGTATCCCCCACCCGCATTCGTGCGTTGGGGCACTGCGTCCACCCGGGCGCGGACAGCAGCTCAACACTCGTCAGAGAGGACCATCGTGGCTGAATACACCTTGCCGGAACTGGACTATGACTACGGCGCACTGGAGCCGCACATCTCCGGGCGGATCATGGAACTGCACCACAGCAAGCACCACGCCACCTACGTGAAGGGCGCCAACGACACCCTCGCCAAGCTGGCCGAGGCCCGCGAAGACGGCACCATCGCCGGCAAGGCCTACGGACTGTCGGCCACCCTCGCCTTCCACCTCGGCGGCCACACCAACCACTCCATCTTCTGGAAGAACCTGTCCCCCAACGGTGGCGACAAGCCCGAGGGTGAACTCGCCGCGGCCATCGATGACCAGTTCGGCAGCTTCGACAAGTTCCACGCCCACTTCACTGCGGCCGCCACCACCCTGCAGGGTTCGGGCTGGGCCATCCTGGGCTACGACACCATCGGCGGAAACCTGGTCGTCCTGCAGCTCACCGACCAGAGCGGCAACATCCCGGCCGCGATCATCCCGGTCGTCATGCTCGACATGTGGGAGCACGCCTTCTACCTCGACTACCAGAACGTGAAGCCGGACTACGTCAAGGCGTGGTGGAACATCGTCAACTGGGCCGATGCGGCCGAGCGCTTCGATCGCGCCCGCAGCCAGGGCAACGGCCTCATCGTCGTCGGATAACGCGCAGCGCTCGCTTCTGAAAAACTGCCGGTCACCCCTCGGGTGGCCGGCAGTCGTTCTATCGCGGCGTCTGCCTCGGACCTCAGACCCGCCGCACGTAGAGCAGGTTCTCACCCGAGATCAGCAGATCGAAACCACGCTCGGCCATGGCCTTCTGGAAATCGGTACTCGTTCCCGAGCCCGGGAGCAGCCAGTCGTGCGGCTCGATCATCACCGCCGCGGCTTGATCAAGCCATTCCAGGTTCGCTGCGAACAGATCCGACTCGAATCCCTCGATATCGACCTTGACGATGAACAACTCCGCGCCCTCACCACAACGGGCAACCAACTCCGGAACCGTCACCACAGCCACACCGCCATCGACCGCTCGCCGGGTCTGGACAGCCCAGGAACCGTTCCCCTCATCGACCAGATCGACCGATCCCGGTTCGGACCCGATCGCCGCCTCGACGACGAGCACCGAACGACCGGCCGTGTTCTCACGACAGATCGCAGCCGACTCCGGATCAGGTTCGACGGCCACCACCGTCGCCTCCGCATAGCAGGTGGCAAACCACAGCGCGCTGGCCCCGTTGTTGGCCCCGAGGTCAACGATGATCGGAGTCCGGCCGGCGTCGAGCAACTCACCGTAGCGCCGCGCCACCCAAGCACCCTGCGAATGCAGGTCCAGATCATATTGCCGCTCGCAGAAGACCTGCCGGAACACAGCGGCATCGCTGGACGCCGTGCGCACCGTGACCTCACCCAGCCCGCGCACCGTACACCGATGCCGTTCCCGACCGCGTATACCGGACCAGCGCCGCGCGAAGAACCCCGGTCCCAGTTCCTGCCATTCGGCGACCCGGAGGGCCATCTCATTCAGCGATCCCCGCAATATGCCGCTACGGCGTGGCACCCCTGTCGTTCTCAACACCCGCGCAGTATGCCAGAGTTGCCCGATCCGGCCTATCGCCCGACAAGACGATTTCCGTTCGAATCAGGACTCCCGCTGTCCGGGTTTCGGCTTAGGTTCTGGACATGACACTTTCACTCGCCATGATCACCATCGACACCGCCGACGCCCTGCCGATCGCCCGCTGGTGGGCCGAACAGACCGGCGGCAGCATCGTCGCCGAGAACGAGGGGTGGTTCGTCACCGTCTCCCTCGGCGACGGACAGCCGATGCTGGCCTTCCAGAAGGTCGACGACCCGACCCCCGGCAAGAACCGCGTCCACCTCGACCTCACCACCGACGACCGCAAGGCCGAGTCCGAGCGGTTGATCGCCGCCGGTGCCACGCTTGTGGCCGAACGGGAGATGCCCGGCTTCTCGTGGACGACGCTCGCCGACCCCGACGGCAACCAGTTCTGCGTGGCGAGCGCCGGCGACCACTGACCGCGGTCACAACACGATCGTCGCGGCAACGGCAGCGGCGCAGCCGAGGAACACGATCACCAGGATGACCGCGTCCAGGCGCCCGGGCCGCGACTCGTAGGCGGTGAGTCGGCCCGTGCCACCGCGGGCGGTGATCGCCTCGGCCATCTCCGAACTGCGCCGCAATGCCGACGACATCGCGCTGACAATCATGTCGATGATGCCCATCTGCGCCGACGGATGATCGGCGTCCGGCGGCGACTTGGGCCGCAGCCGGTGCACGGCCCGCAAGATCCGCATCTCCTCGATGAGCAACGGCAGACCACGCAGGCACAGCGCGATGGCGACGGCCCACTCGTCGACGGGCATCCGCAGTCTGCGCAGCGGGGCCATCAGTTTGGCGAGGGCGGGCGCGATCTCGGCCATCGGCGTCGTCCAGATAACCAGCACCGAAGAGGCCACCAGGACCAGCCCGAGCGCGGTCGCACGCAGGAAAACGATGAGTCCGGCCCACCCTGCGACCGTCGAGTTCATCGCCGCACCGATCGCGATGAGCCCCCAAAACCACCACGGGGGCCGCGGGATCGCGCCCAGCGGGATGCCGGCGATCAGCGCGGTGATCACCACCACCGCCGCCACCAGACCGAGAGCGGGCCAGCTCGGTAACACCCAGGTGAGGATGCCGAGCGCCAGCACGACGATCAGCTTGGTGCCGGCCCACAGCCGGTGCACGAGCGAATCACCGGGCACCCGGCGCAACGGAACCGTTCGCATCGTCATCGTCGGTTACCTCCCAGGTCGGGGCCCGCTGTTCGCCCTTGTTCGGTCTGCCCGTGTTCGGGTTGCAGCGAACCTTCCGCCAGCACGACGCGACGGTTGCACACGCGCGCGAGTCCGTCGTAGTCGTGCGAGATGATCACGATCGTCTGCCCACCGCGGCGCAGGTGCGCCAGCAGCGACACGATCTCCTCCCGTGCGTACGGGTCGAGGCCGGCGAGCGGTTCATCGAGGATCAGCACTTTCGGTTTGCGGGCGATCAGCCCGGCCAGCACCACCCGGCGCATCTGCCCGCCGCTGAGGGAGTCGGTGTGCCGGGCCGCGATCGACCTGGGCAGGCCGACCAGGTCCAGCACCCGGCCCACCTCGGTGGTTCCCACATCGAGACCGCCCGCGGCCATGATCTCGTCGCCGACGTTGGCCCGCTGCAGCTGCAGTCGCGCGTGCTGAAAGCCCAAACCCACCTCACCGACGTGCTTATCGACGGACTCGCCGTCGAGCTCGCAGGTACCCCGCCCCGGTTCGAGCAGTCCGGCCATCACCCAGGCCAGGGTCGTCTTGCCCGATCCGTTACCGCCGACGATCAGCAGTCCATCACCGGCGTTGACCTGCAACGACACCTCGTGCAGAGCGCGTACCTGCCACGGTGATCCGGGCAGATAGGTGTAGCTGACCCGGTCGAGCGAGAGCATCGGACGCGTCCACCCGGGGTCCGCCGCCGGACCGGGATGCCGCGGCTCATCGAAGGCCGGCGCGGGAACCGCCACATCCCGCGGAATCCAGTCCGGCGGATGTGCGACGAGGCGACCCTGATCGAGGTGGATCACGCGGTCGGCGGCGGCCGCCTCGACACCGCGGTGGGTGATGAGGACGACGGTCATGCCATGCCGGGCGGGCAACCCGGCCAGCAGATCGAGAATCTCGTCGCGACCCCGGGGATCGACCATCGACGTCACCTCGTCGGCGATGAGCAACTGCGGGCTCCGGGCCAATGCCGCGGCCACCGCGAGCCGCTGCTGCTGCCCGCCCGACAGGTCCGACGTCTCGCGCTGACCGAAGCCGGCGAGCCCGACCTCGGCGAGCAGTGCCTCCACATCGACGTCGACGTCGTCGGGCAGCCCCCAGACCAGGTCGTCGGCCACACGTGAGCCGAGCATCTGCGATTCGGGGCGCTGCAGCACCATCGCCGTCCCGCTGCGGCGGCCCAGACCCGGCAGACCCGGCCGGTGCACGCTGCCGCGCGTCGGCGGCCGGCCGGCGATGACCTTGACCAGTGTCGATTTGCCGGACCCGTTGGCGCCGACGATCGCGACGAACTCGCCCGGATAGAGCCGCAGGTCAACTCCGGACAACACCAGCGGAGCCCCGTCTCGGTAAGCGAAGTCGATACCTGATGCGACCAGCGGCAACGGCGCAATGGCCGCAGCGTCGGCGAGTGCCTGCCCCTGATCGAGGGTGTCCTCGGCGGGGACGTCGGCGAGCCGGTCGATCACGGCCCCAAGGACCCACCACGCGACGACGATCGAGATCGCCGTGCCGATGGTCCCGGAGATCCAGATCCACGCCCACCAGTAGTCGACCGCGTTGCGGGTCAGGCCGTTGACGAAGTCCTCGGTGCCGTCGAGACCCGGAATCCGGCCGACCCAGTTGCCGAGGCCGTCGAGGCTGTTCTTCATCGCCGTCAGCATCAACTCGCGCAGCGGCTTGAGGATCCACAGCAGCACCACCGACATGCCGCCGATCAGGGGTGCGGCGATCAGCGTGGCCAGCGCAATCGTCGGCAGGCCGCGCCCGCGGCGTTTGGTATCGCCGACGATGCCCGCGATGATCGCCGAGATGAACACACCCGACGCCGCGCCGGTACCGGCCATCGCGAAGGTGACGCCCGTCGTGGCGACCGCCGCGGCGATCAGCGCGCGCGGGCGAGTGCGTGCGGCGACCACCGCGAGAGGGACGGGCGCGAGCAGTCCGACCGCGGTGGCCACCGGAATGACCGCCGCGATCACCACCGCGGCGACGGTGACGCCACCGAAGATCGCCACCGAGGCGATCTCCATCGGACGTAAGGGTTGGCTTTTCTGCACCCGACCAGTGTGCCTGGCGCGCGCAGGCAGGTCCGGTGGCGGTCTCATCATGCGCCGCCGTCGCCTGACCCTTCGTGATGCGAGGAACAAGCAAGGGCCGCGTTGGGTCAGGTGAGACCCCCGCCTGGCGTCACCACATCCCAGCCCGCCGGCAGTCGGCTGTTTGTGTAAATAATGCGTGTTCCACTTGTCGGCCGCGCCGGACCGGACGATTCTTGATCACACGGTTCGTGTGGAAGGAGTTGTGCGATGTCTGCTGTTCCCATCGGTCTCACGCCTTTTCATGAGGGTGGGAAGTTGAACGGAATCCTGATCTCGGGTCGCTGGCCGGCGTCGACGCTGGAGTGGACGCAGACGCTGGTGGCGTCAGTGCGTATCGCGTGTCGGCCGGGTTTTCTGAGCACGACCACGATCTTCGGGGTGGTGGAGGACCATCCCACCGGTGCTGAGCCCGACGCCGTCGGCATGATGCTCGCGGTGGGCAATGTCGTCGACGACACGTTCCTCGAGGCGGGCCGGTTTCTGCACAACCCGCCGGCGTTGCTGATGCTGCATCCGCCGTCGCATACGCGGCCGTCGTTGCCGGAATGTTCGGAGGTGGCGTCGGGTTGCGTGTTGCTGCCGGGGCTGCCCGAGCTGGGTCTGGAGCATCGCGCGGGGTGGGCCGAGGCGGAGGCGGATGGCACGGTGGTGACGTTGCGCAACCAGGTGGGCATCGACCCGGGTTCGGACCCCGACACCGCTGTGCTGGCCATGCTGTTGACGGCCTGACCAGCATTAATCGCGCCTCGTTACGGTAAGTGTTACCGTAACTTGGGATTCAGGGTACCCGAACTTCCCATTTTGGCCCTCCTACCTGCGACGATTCGGCAAATCCAGCTGTTGCGAGGTCGAGTAAGGTCTGGCTAACCTGGACCTCATGATTTCTGCCTTGCTCCTGAGTTTCGGCGTGATCTTCGTTGCCGAGCTCGGTGACAAGTCGCAGCTGATGGCGATGACCTACGCCCTGCGGTACCGCTGGTGGGTGGTGCTGCTGGCCATCACGGTCGCGACCACCGCCGTCCACGCGGTGTCGGTGTTCTTCGGTCACTTCCTGGGCCTGTCCATCCCCACCGACCTGCTGTCGATCTTCGCGGGCCTGGCGATGATCGTGTTCGGGCTGTGGACCATCCGTGGCGACAGCCTCGATGACGACGAGTCACAGAAGGCCACCCGGGTCGGCGCGTCGGTGTTCCTGGCCGTGATGTCGTCGTTCTTCCTGGCCGAGCTGGGCGACAAGACGATGCTCGCGACCATCACCCTGGCCACCGACCACGACTGGCTCGGTATCTGGATCGGCTCCACGCTGGGCATGGTGGCCGCCGACGCCCTCGCGATCGCGGTCGGCGCGCTGTTGGGCAAGCACCTGCCCGAGCGCGTCATCGCCGTGGGTGCCGCGGTGCTGTTCTTCGGGTTCGGCGCATGGCTGCTGGCCGACGGGCTGGTCGGCGCATCCACGGTCACCGTCGTCGCGACGGTGTCGGCGACGGTCGTGCTCGTCGGGGTCGGTGCCGCCTACATTCATCGCGGTCGGCGCCAGGGGCGCACCGGTGGTCAGTCCACCGCCTTCGCCGACGCCTGCTGATCAATCGCGATGATCCGCGACAACCGCACCAGCGGGGCGGCGTCGGCGTCGATGCCCTGACCTTCGGCGGGCAACATGTGACGGACGTCGCCGGTGATCCTGCCGTAATGGGTGTAGGAATCGGCGGCATCGTAGAGCATCGTGACCCGGGTGTCGTCGTCGGCGATCTCGAAGTCCTCCGACAGGTAGGGACTCAGCTGCGTGAGGGCATCACGGGTTTCGATGATGCGCCGGTGGAAACGTTCCGTGGCCGTCTGCTTGCCGGGCTGCGGGAGCACCACCTCGGGCACTGCGCCGGTCACCACCTGCCACAACGGCACCAGCTCAGCGTCGCTACGGGCGCGCGTGCGCTCGGACCGGAACGCGTGCCATTTGCCGTACACCATCGGGTAGCAGATCCCCATCAGGAACAGCACCACCCCGACAACGGCGGTGACCTGACTGAACCGCAGCAGCCACGGCACGTGCGCAAGCGAGGTCATTCCGAAGACGACGAACAGGATCTGCGTGACCGAGCTGAGCGCCAGCAGGGCCAAACCGGCCACCAGCAACGACAGCGACACCTTGAGGTAGCCGTCGGCCGTCCTGAGGAACCGCCGGATGCTGCGGATGCACGAGACGAACCCGTAGCCGAGATAGCAGCTGGCGATGAGGAAGAAGAGGCCGAATGCGACGTTCTGGGCGTTCCATTCGGTGAGGTCGGTGGTCCGCAGATCCAGTGGCGTGACAAGCATCGTCGCCTGCAGGCCGATCAGCGCCACCACCAGCGGCACCGCCTCGAAACCGATCCGGCGGCGACGCGTATCACCCGGCGATGGGAAGAAGAAGACCAGGATCAGCGCCGCGACGCCGAGCGAGAGCATCGCGTAGAAGACGACGCGGGCAGCGCCGGTGAAGGTGATCGTGTCGATGGCGTCGACCACGTCGCCGTTCGCCGAGACGAAGGCGATGACGAGTGCGGCGATGGACACGGTCAGGGCTATCGCCTGAAAACCGCCGCCGTGTTTCCGTATCTGATCCAGACGCCAACAGAATGCGACGGTGAACACCACCAGGGCGATGGTGTTGAAAATCCCGACTGATACCACCGCACCAACCTACAGCCAGCCGTGATGGCCACCGAGAAGCCGCTGCATACCGCGTAAATCGTCGTCGGACGCACTGGCCCCGACGCGGTCGCCGGCACCCTCGGCCCAGGTCAGGATCATCGATGCGAGCATCTCGGCCTCCCATTCGCGGTCGTCGGAATAGCAGGTCCGACGCAGCGCGCCCTCGGAGTCCTGTTCGTCGGGCGCCCCACCGGCCAGCAAGGCCGCCGATGACTGATCGCCGAGCATCTGATGCCCGGCGATCAGGTGACCGAACTCGTGGATGACGATCTGTTGCTGATGCATCTTCGAGGTGTTGGCCTGGTAGAAGAAGTAGTCGGCGTCCTCGGCCGCCAGCCACACCCCGTTGGGCATGGCGGTGGGCAGCGGATAGGCGATCAACTTGATATCGCGGCCTCGACGAGTGCCATAGCGCTCACACAATTGAGCGGCGTCAAGCGGTAGATCGAGGTCCAGGCCCCGCAGCGCACGCCGACACAGGGACCGCAGTGCCCGTTCACTGCGTCGGCCCTGGTCGCCGTGCGGCTTTCGTTCAAAACGCATGGGCAGGGCCCGATACGTGAAGCGATCCGAATCCCGGCGCGATCAGTCTTGCGCCTGATGGCCACCGACGACGCGCAGGCGCTGCGCCTCGGAGGTCGGATCCTGACTTCCGGACGACATCAGGTCCGGCGGATCCTTCGGCAGGCCCTGCTGCTCGCGCAGGACCTTGATCAGCTCGTTGACCACCGTCACCGAATCGCTGGACAGTCCGGCGAGCCGGAATGCGGCGAGTTGGACGTTGGTGTCGGCCTGTAGGCGCATGAGGTCGATCTCGTCGCGGGTGCGTTGCGCGGCCCGATCCTCGAGGAAGTAGTGCACGTCGACGCCGAACGCCGCGGCGATACCCTCGACGGTCCGGAACGACGGCGACTTGGCCTTGCCGGATCGAAGCTGACTCAAATACGACTCGCCCAGGCGGAACCCACGCTCGGTGGATCGCGCGGCGATCGCCTTGGCACTGTATGCCCGGCCATTGGGACCCGGTACCGTGCGGAACAGCTCTTCGAGCCGGCGCGCGAACAATCCCGGATCCACTACATCCTGCCGGGGTCGCACCGGCTCCCCAGAGCCGTCGTACCGACGAGCGGCCGCGCCCTCTGGCTTTTCCGTACCTCGTGAACTCAATTCGTCTCCCCGGAAAACAAAACTTGCTGTCGTAAACATTAAAGCCCCCTACGCATCCCCAACGCAACGCTGCGCAACGTCGAGGCGACCCAGATAAAGTGTTTACACGACTGTCCCTCGGTCGGATGACACAGACGCTGCGGAATGTGAGGCGTTTCACAGCTGGGAACAGGCCATATACTTGATGAAGTCTTTGGCATACGAACGTGAGTGCAGCACTGGTTCGATCGCCGAATCAGCCGATGCCCTTGCCCGCAGCCCGGCACCTGCCGGGCCCTTGCCCGCAGCCCGGCAGCTGCAGGTCAGGTGCCCCGACCCCGGCTAGACCGGCCCGCCGCAACCTGGAGAAGGATCTTGACCCACCGCGTAAGTCAGCCGCAACGACTCCGGCGGCGGCGGATCGCCGCCGCCGTCCTCGGCGTCGCGTCCGTGATCCTGCTCCTGCTCGGCGCTGGTCTGAGCATGGCCGGTCCCGAGGACCACGGAGGCGGTACTCCGCAGTCCGGCGGCGGTAATCAGAGTGGTGGCGGCAACCAGAGTGGTGGCGGTAACCAGGGCGGTGGCGGCGGCCAGGGCGGTGGCGGCAATCACAATGGTGGCAACGGTCACACGGGTGGCAACAACGGACCTGGCAACAACAACGGCGGTCCCGGCAACGGCGGATCCGGTAGCGGCGGCAGCGGACCCGGCAACGGCGGACCCGGCAACGGCGGCAGCGGACCCGGTAGCGGCGGCAGCGGTCCCGGCAACGGCGGCAGCGGTCTCGGCAACGGCGGTCACTCGGGCAACAACGGTTCCGGCAACAACAACAACGGTTCCGGCAACAACGGCGGACACGGGAACGGACCCGGCAATAACGGCGGCAACTCAGGCAACAGCAACGGACCCGGGCACGGCGGCAACGGCGGTAGCAACGGACCTGGCCACGGCGGATCAGGCAACAACGGACCCGGGCACGGCGGCAACGGCGGTAGCAACGGACCTGGCCACGGCGGATCAGGCAACAACGGACCCGGGCACGGCGGTAACGGCCCCGGCAACGGGCCAGGAAACGGCGGCGGGCACAACCCCGGCGGCCCCGGTAATTGCCACCATCATTGCGGCGGAACCCCGACCACGACGACACCCCCGACCACGAGCACGACGACCCCAACCACGAGCACGACAACGTCGGAAACGACGACAACCGAAACAACCACTGGGACGACAACCACAGGGACAACAACCACAGGGACAACAACCACCGAGACGACAACCGGTACGTCCGGCGCTACTTCCACGGGACAGTCCGGCTCCCGGCCGCCGAGGCGTCTGCCGCACGTCGTCGCCCTCGGTCCGCGGACGGGTTCCTCATCGAACCCTGATAGGTCGAACTCTGATAGGTCAAACTCGGACGGCAGCGACGATTCCTCGGCCGCTGCCGACGACGAGTCCGATAATCGAGCCGTGCCGACGGCCCCGGCGTCGCGGGATTCCCGACCGCGTCGCGGTTCCGGCGGCGGCGGTGGCGGAAACAGCTCCGGCGGTGGCAGCGGTGGCGGAAACGGCTCGGGTGAGGCAACCGCGGCCGCGGGCATCGGCGCGGCTTCCGGTGGCGGCGGCAGTTCCGGAAACTCACCGGGGTCCGGCGGCACATCGGATGGTTCGGGTCAGGGCGGCGGATCGTCGGCGTCCGACACCACCGTCGATGCCGCTCCGGCACCGCAGACGGCGTCGGCATCGAGCCTGCGCAATATTCTCATCGGGCTCGGACCCGGGATGCTGCTGATGCTCGGCGCGGTGGCGCTGGCCGGCAGCGGATCGTTCCTCGACTCGCTACGCGCCCTCGCCCGAGTCTGACGGGCGGACGGCGGTCCCGGCAGGCCGCAGATCATCGACGTGCGGGATGTCGGCGACCTCGGGACCGGTCATCCATTCCCTCAGCACCTTGGTGGCCACGACGTCGTCCTCGTTGTAGTGGAGCAGTCGGGTGCGCTGGTCGTGGTCGGGTGTCCGGCCCGTCAGGCCGACGGCCGCGGCGTACCAGTCCATCGACGCCTCACCGCCGGCTTCGGGATCGCGCCAGCGGTGACCGGCGATCGGTGCGACGCGTTTGAGGCCTTTGCCTCCGGTGCTGATGAAGTTGTCGCCGACGGCCTCGAACACGTCGACCCACTGTTCGGAGGCGATGAATGCCTCGACGTCGGCACGGGTGGGGATGCCCGGCATCCCGGCGAACCGGTCGGCCGAGCCGAGCAGCCACCGATTCTCGGCCTGCTGTGAGTAACAGTAGGCGGCGAACGTCTTCCCGCCCGATGCGGCACGTTCGCGCTGCGTGCACAGCCATGTCCAGAACTCGGCGAACGAGCGCGCCTCGTCGGCGGTCGGCAGTGGCGTCCAGGTGACGAATGGCCGGTACCGCACGGGTACGTCCGGGTCGGTGGTGTCGGTCAGCAGGGTGCCCCACAGGTAGGCGCCGCTTTCACCGAAGCTCTCCATGTCGACGTCCACCTCGATGTCGGCGCGGTGGATTCTCGGGGTGCGGACCCGCCGGATCAGCGGAACGTCGGCGAGCCACGCCGCCGCGGTGACCACGGCGTCGTCGAACGATCCGCCCGCCCAGTCGACCGGCGGTTCCCCCGTGTACCGGGCGAGCTGGTCGACGGTGGCGATGCCCACGCCGAGCAGCGCGTCGGCCTGCGCTCCCCGCACGACGAGGCTGACGTCGCGGCGGTCGAGCAGTTCGGCCTCGCAGTGCGGCCACCAGATGCAGCCGCGGCATTCGGCGATGCGGTGCGGCTCGGTGTGTGCTTCGCCGGTGGCGACGGCCTGTCTGCGGGCGAAGACCTTATCGTAATCATCGAGGACCGGCCCCATATCGCTGACGACGATGCAGTCCGCGTCGAGGCCGATCACCCCTGCGGGCAGCGCACATACCGGGATCTCGGGCCCGGTATCGGTCACCGCATCCTCATCCGGTTCGCCGAGAACGGTCAGGTCGGCGGGACCTGGGGAAAGCCCCAGGTCGATCAGCATCTCGGTGAGCTGCGCCAGCCGCAGCTGGTCGCGGCGGTTGCTGCGCGAACCCCGCGTCCGATCGGGTACAGGCCGCCAATGGTCGAGCGGGCTCGTGGTCAGCTTCGGCGCGTCTGCGCCGTCCTGTCCGGTGCCGCCCTGATTGCGGGCCGGATAGGTGACGCGATGGTTGACGACGATGACCGGAACGTACCCGGCTTTCCCGTCGAGGTCGGGCCTGTCCTGTGCCCAGGTTCGGCCGTCGTGACACACCCGGACCAGCAGTTCGCTGTCGCCCCGGCGGCCCCGCTCCCGGTCGGTGGGCAGCGTCGCACCCCAGATCCATCGCACCCCGTCGGCGCAGGCCTGCCGCGTTGCGGCGATCCGTTCGCCGCGTCCGGCGTCCGGGTCGATGATGCGAAAGGCGCCCGGATCGTCGCGGTGCAGGTCCGCGAGCATGTCGCGGACCCGTTCGCGATGATCGGCCGCTGCGGCCTTGCGCCGGGCCACCGACGGGGTGTCGGCGACCGGTCCGGCATCAGGACTTGCTGCGCCTTCACGGGCGGCGGCGCTGTCGAGGGCCAGGCGATACTCGCAGCCCGCGAGGTCCCGCGGATGAAGCACCGTTCGCATCCACCACTCCACATCTGGTTCCGGCGTGCCTTCGTTCACATCGACCCTATGTAATGCTTGTATCGAGGCGGGCCCGGGGCGTGTCACCGGCGGCCCACGGTTCGCCCACCCGGCACAACAGACTCCGGGACAACAACTGCTGAAAGGCCCGTGATGGGATTGTTCTCGTCGTCAGATGGAAAGACCCGTGCGCAGCGACGGGCGGACGCCAAGGCCCTCAAACGCAAGGCCAAGCTCGAGGCGAAGGTGCAGCACGCCGAGCAGCGCAAGGCGCAGAAGAAGAGCCTCAAGGACGAGCACAAGTTCCACAAGAAGGGCCTGAAGGCCGAGCGCAAGAACGCCCAGCAGGCGTCGAAGGCGCAGACCAAGGCCGCCAAGGCCGAGACCAAGGCGATCGAGGCCAAGCAGAAGGCCGACGAGAAGTCCCGCAAGGTCACCCCCGCCAACATCAAGCGCTATCTGACCGTGGCCCGCTTGGTGTCCCCGGTGGTCGCACCGCTGGCCTACCGCGGCGCGGTCGTCGCCCGTGAGCAACTCAACCAGTTCAAGGCCACCCGCGCCGGTGTCGCCCCGGAACTGCTCGCCCAGTACTCCGGCCACGGCGCCCCGCTGTCGGCCCGCATCGAATCGGCCCGCGGCGCCCTCAAGCAGGTCCCGGCCAAGGATCCGTCGGCCGACACCGACAAGTTCGTCGCGGCCATCGGTACCCGCCTGGACAACCTCGCCATCGCCGTGGACGCCGCCGAAACAATGCCGTCGGCCCAGCGCCGCGCCGCCCACGCCTCCATCGACTCCGAGCTGGGCGCCATCGACGCCGACGTCCTGGCCCGCCTCGGCGTGCGCGCCTGATCCGTCCCGCGTAGCAAACTGCGTCCCGCTTATCGGATGTCTCGATATCCGATAAGCGGGACGCAGTTTCAGTCGCGGGAGCGCGGATTACCGGCCGGGGAGGTACTTGAGGGCGCGGACGGCTGTGGGGGTGATGGCTCGGTAGATGTGCTGGGGGACGAAGGGGGCGCGGTCGATGCCGAGGAAGCGCTGTTCGGCGATCGTCTGGGGTTCGGTGTACTTGAGCAGGCCCTCGGCACCGTGGCGGCGGCCGACTCCGGAGATACCCATGCCGCCCATCGGGGCCGCGGTCGATGCCCAGGCAGCGGCGTAGCCTTCGTTGATGTTGACGGTACCGGCCCGCAGTTGGTCGGCGATGGCGTTGGCCTCGGCGCTGCTACCTGCGAAGACACTGGCGTTGAGGCCGTATTCGGTGTCGTTGGCGCGCTTGATCGCCTCGTCGGTGGAGTCGACGGGGTAGATCGAGACGACGGGCCCGAAGGTTTCGGCCGCGTAGCAGGTGGCCTCCTCGGTGACGCCGGTGAGGACGGTCGGCTCGAAGAAGAACGGGCCGAGGTCGGCGCGGCGTTTGCCGCCGGCGACGATCGTCGCACCCTTGGCGACCGCGTCCTGCACGTGCGCCTCGGCGGTGTCGACCTGCGCGGCCGAGGCGAGCGAACCCATGTCGGCGTTGAAGTCGTAGGTCGCGGCGAGGGTCATGTTCTTGACGTACTCGGCGAAGCGGGTGGTGAACTCGTCGGCGATCGCCTTGTCGACGTAGATCCGTTCGATCGAGATGCACAGCTGCCCCGAGTTGGAGTAGCAGGCGCGCGCCACACCCGGGACGGCCTCGTCGAGGTTGGCCGAGGCGGTCAGGATCAGCGGGTTCTTGCCGCCGAGTTCGGCGGAGAAGCTGATCAGTCGCCGACCGGCCTGCTCGGCGAGCGAGGCGCCGGTCTCGGACGATCCGGTGAACATCACGTAGTCGGTGGTGGCCATGATGGCCTGCCCGACGACGCCGCCCGGACCGGGGACCACGGCGTACAGTTCGCGCGGCAGACCCGCCCGGTACAGCAGTTCGGCCAGCGCGAGCGCACAGTACGGCGTCTGGCTGTCGGGCTTGATCACCACGGCGTTGCCGGCGATCAGCGCGGCGACGGCATCGGACACGGCCAGGGTCAGCGGGTAGTTCCACGGGCTGATGACACCGACGACGCCCTTGGGCTGGTAGCGCACGCGGACGCTGGTGGCGCCGGGCAGCATGCCCTTGACCTTGTGTTCGGCGAGCAGCTTGGGTCCGTTGGTGGCGTAGTAGCGGGCGGTCAGCGCGACGTCGAGGACCTCTTCCTGCGCGTAGCTGCGAGCCTTGCCGGTCTCCGCCTGCGCCATGTCCATGAGTTCGCCGGCATGCTTGTGCACGAGTTCTGCGAACGCGTCGAGCACCTTGGCACGCTTGGCGACGGAAAGCTGGGCCCAGCCCTCCTGCACCACGCGGGCGCGGTCGACGGCGGTCTGCAGATCCTCGGCGGTGGCGACGGGGATGGTTGTCATCTCGGCGCCGCTGAACGCCTCCAGGACGGGCCGCGTGCCGCGGTCATCGGGCTTGTCGATGGCGGCCAGCTCGCGGAGCCGGTCGAAGGTTTCGGGGGTTGGCTTGGCCATGATTGCCTCCTGTGGCAAATTCGCCCGCACGCCGTGGCGGGCCTGTCGGTCGGGGCGACTATGCGTTCTCGGGAGCGACGAGCACGATGCCGTCGTCGTCGGAGTAGGCGATGTCGCCGGGGTTGAAGGTGATGCCGCCGATGGACAGCGGCACGTCGCGTTCGCCGGCGCCGGTCTTGGTGGACTTACGGGGGTTGGTGCCGAGCGCCTTGACGCCGATCTCCATGCCGCCGATGGTCTTGGCGTCCCGGATCGCGCCGTGCGCAATGATGCCGACCCAGCCGTTGGAACGGCCGAGTTCGGCGATGATGTCGCCGACGAGCGCGGTATGCACCGAGGCGTCGCCATCGATGACGAGCACACCGCCGGGGTTGGGTTCGCTCAGAACGGACTTGAGTAGGGCATTGTCCTGGAAGCAGCGCACCGTGCTCACCCGGCCGACGAACTCGCGGACGCCCCCGTACTGGGTGAACTGGGTGTCGCAACTGCGCACGTCAGCGCCGATCTCGTCGACGAGATCTGCCGTGGCGGTGAATGTGAGATCGCTCATGCCGAACAAGCATAGGCGCGGAGAACGCCTGTGCCTACCCGCGGGTAAGTTCTGCGGTCAAGTTCGTCCTGGCGGGTCCGTCGGCGATACTGGTCGGCATGTTCGATGTGCCGATCTCCGACGATTCGATCCGGCTGGGGCAGTTCCTCAAGCTGGCCAACCTGGTCGAGTCCGGTGCCGACGCCAAGGGTGTTCTCGCCGACGGGCTGGTCCGGGTCAACGGCGAGCCGGAGGTCCGCCGCGGCCGGCAGCTTTCGGTGGGCGACGTCGTCGAGATCGACGGCGAGTCGGCCCGCGTCACCCGTGCGTAACACCCTCTTCCGACACGCGAACGCCACTTTTCGGCAAACATCACGGCGGGGATGGGTTTGTGATCCGCCTCTCCCGGTTTACCCCTATGACGTTGCGCACACTTGTTACTGGTGTTACTGAAGCAACTGGTGAGGCGATTTTCTTAGCCTTTGGTAACGAAATGCCGTGTGAGGGTCGATCTATATCACGCATGTCGGGCAACCCGGTGTGCCAAGCGTGGCGCTAGCTCAATCTCGCGCAAACTTCGCGATAGTGAATTGTTCGCTAGAGTACTCAGCGTCGGTTGTTGTCGTAGTAAACGAGGATGTGACCTGTCATGAAGCTGACCCCGACGTTCCAGAACGGTCGTGGCGCCGCACGGATCCGCCCGTTCGGGGCTACCAGGCGTACCCGCACCCGTTCTGCACGCATGTTCCCCGCCGAGGCCGAGCGCCTCGTCACCCAGGCAGAGCTCCGGCGTCTGCTGTCCGCCTGACGACCCGCCCGGACCCGTCGCGGACGATCCGTGTCGTCAAAAAGGGCCGAGCCACTCCCATAGTGGGTCGCTGACCACTTAAAGATTCACCGGTGAGCAGGCTCAGTCCCGGCGACGTGTTCGCCGGCTACACCATCGAGCGCGAACTGGGCGCCGGCGGGATGGGCGAGGTGTACCTGGCCCGCCACCCCCGGCTGCCGCGCCACGACGCGCTCAAAGTCCTCGCCGCGCATCTGTCCGAGGATCCCAAATACCGCGCACGCTTCGAACGCGAAGCCGATGTCGTCGCCGCGCTGCGGCACCCGTCCATCGTCGGTGTACACGACCGTGGCGAAAGCGAAGGCCGCCTCTGGATCGCCTTCGAGTACATCGAAGGCCACGACCTCACGCGGCACGTCAGCGACGACCCACTCCCGCCCACCGAAGTCACCCGCATCATCGCCCAGGTTGCCGACGCCCTCGACGCCGCCGCCCGCCGGGGCCTCACCCACCGCGATGTCAAACCCGCCAACATCCTGCTCGACGAGGACGGACGAGCACAGCTCGCCGACTTCGGCATCGCCTACCCCGGGGACGGCGTCACCAAGCTGACCGGCACCGGCATCGCCCTGGGCACGGTCGCGTTCGCCGCCCCCGAGCAACTGCAGGGCCGCGCTGTCGACGCCCGAGCCGACCAGTACGCGCTCGCCTGTACCAGCTTCGCGCTGCTCACCGGCACCAACGTCTACATGGGGACCAGCGTCGCGGCTATCGCCGTCTCGCATGTACGCGACCCGATCCCGATGGCCGCCGACCGCGCTCCGGGACGGATCACCCCCGCAGTCGACACCGTGCTCACCCGCGCGCTGGCAAAGAACCGCGACGACCGCTACCCCGACAGCCGCGGTTTCGCCGCCGCCCTGGCCGAGGCCGTGGCCACCCCCGCGCCGGCACCGGGAGCCACCGCCGCGAAGATGGCGGCACAGACACTGATCCCCCCGACGAACACACCGCAGCCGGGCACACCACAGCAGGGCACGCAACAGCCGGGCACACCACAGCCAGGCACAGCACCGCCGGGCCGTCCGCCCGCGCCCGAGCCTCCGAGGGCAACCACCCGGAAGGATCCCCGGGTTGTCCAGCAACTCCCCTATCCCCAGTCGAAACTGCTCAGCGGACAGCCGAAGGCCCGCCCCGAACAGGATCCGACGACCACCAGGTTCAACCGGACCAGTCCCACCGAGGATCTGGCACCCCCCACCAAGCGCTTCGCCTCGCCCTACCAGGCCGCGCAGCCGACCGCCCCTCGTGGCGCGTACCAGGGGCCGACCCCACCCGAACCACCACAGCCCCGGCCACCCCGACCGGGGTCGGCTCAGCCCCCTACCGCCCGCCGGTCGGCCCCGGCCGGCACCCCCCCGGCACCCCGCACGCGGGTGTCGACAACCCGCCCCGAACCACACCGGGCGCAGTCCCTGTCGGGCGATCTCGCCTCCCCGCGGTCCGGGCCGGCGGCGATGCCACCGCCGGTCGAACGCGGCGGCCTCCGCCGGCGGGGACCACTGATCGGCGCACTCGTGCTGGTGGCGGTTCTGGTGGTGTGCATCGCCGCCTGGGTACTGACCTCCGACGACGACCCGTCCGGCACCTCGACCACCGTGAATCTGAAAACCGCACGCACCGAACCACTGTGGACGTGGAATCCGAAGGTCCTGTCCGACAATTATCAGGAAGACCTCGGAATCGTGGGCGGCACACCGGCATATGCCGTCGCGGTTAGCAAGATCGATTCCGGCGCAACCATTCTCAGCATCCTCGATACCGCCGACGGGAAGACCGAACGTACCCTAACGCTCAGCGACAAGACCATCACGATCACACGCTGCCAACAGCTCGGGGACGCCAAGTCCTCGACCGTGGCCTGCTGGGGATCGGACACCGGCAACCCGCAGCCCTACATCGTCGACCTCACGAAGGGAACCGTGAACAAGGCCGACGCCGAGGGAACCGCGTTCGCGGTGACCGGCCCGGACTACATTCTGGTCTCGAGCAACGGCGTGTATTCAGGTTCGGCCAAGGGCAAGAACTTCTCCCAAAGCGGTGTCCGGACACGCTCGGTGTATCCGCCGGTGAACGGGTCACCGGTGATCAACCTCGTCGACGACGCGGGAAACATCACGCTGCGGCAGATAGCCGCCGGCGACACCATCTATGCGTTCTCCGACGACAACACCGATGAGCTATGGCTTCCTTTCCGGAACGGTTTCGTCATCCGCAAGACCGGCTCCGATTCGTCCGTCGCGCCGCAGTTCACCTTCTACGACGGCACCGGCAACATCACCGCCGAGCTGTCCGGGCAGTGGACCCTGCCGTCGCTGCCCACCGACAGCGCGATACCGGCCGACGTCCCGCCGGTGCCGGTCCTGGTCAACACCGACGACCGCCTCATCGCCGCCTTCGACCCGGAGTCGGGAAAGAAGCTGTGGGAGAAGAGTTATCAATCGCGGTCCGTCACGTCCGTGCAGGGTCTGGGGGACACGATCGTGCTCACCTCCTCGGCCAACGAGTTCGAATGGTTCAACGCCTCCGACGGATCGGGCGGCCCGATATACGTGCCACCCAAGGGCGGCCAGGCCGGATCACCGCTCGGCGGCGACGGCTCGTCGTTCGCGATGCTCTCGCAGCCCGCCTACGGTGGTGCCGGTTCCCAGGAGCTGATGGTCTTCGGCAAGGACAAGTCGAGTCCGACGTGGCAGATGCGTGTCCCGTCGACGGGCCAGTACCCGGGCGCTCCCGTCATCGCCGGCGGCAAGGTCTATGCGGGCGGTGGCCTGAAATTCGGTGACCGGCGGATTCTTTAGAACCGGAACCCGTTGGGAGCCCAGCGTCGCCGGACCACGTCGTGCACAACTGAACGACGATGAGCCTCTTGGGCGACTAAAGTTCACCCGGTGACCAGCCTCAATCCGGGCGACGTGTTCGCCGGCTACACCATCGAGCGTGAGCTCGGTGCCGGCGGCATGGGCGAGGTGTATCTCGTCCGGCACCCGCGGCTGCCCCGGTTCGAGGCGCTCAAGGTTCTCGCACCACATCTGTCCGAGGATCCCCGGTATCGCAGGCGCTTCGAGCGGGAGGCCGATGTTGTTGCCGCACTGCGTCATCCGTCGATCGTGCGGGTCCTGGACCGCGGTGAGGCCGACGGCCGGCTGTGGATCTCCCTGGAATACGTCGACGGCCACGACCTCAGCGAACACGTCGGTACCGATCCGCTGCCCCTGGCCACCATCGGCCGCATCATCGAGCAGATCGCGCACGCATTGGACGTCGCCGCCACACACGGCCTGACCCACCGCGACGTCAAACCGGCGAACATCCTCCTCGACACCGACGGCCAGGCGCTCCTCGTCGACTTCGGCATCGCGCACGCGAACGACCAGAACACCGTGCTCACCGGCACCGGGATCGCGCTCGGCACCGTCGCATTCGCCGCACCCGAGCAGCTCCAGGGTCTGGACGTCGATTCGCGGACCGATCAGTACGCACTGGGCTGCACAGCGTTCGCCCTGCTCACCGGAACGCACGTCTATGTGGGCAACAGTGCCGCCGCCATCGCAATCGCGCACGTGAAGGACCCCATCCCGGTTGCCACCAAACGATGCCCCGGGCGGGTGCCGGCCACCGTGGACCCGGTGCTGACGAGAGCTCTGGCCAAGGCTCCCGACCACCGCTTTCCCGACAACCGCACGTTCGCCCGGGCCCTGACTGCCGCACTGCGCGAGGCACCGGCCACCGCGCTGCCGGAGTCGCAGGCACCGCCGACGCTACGCACCCCCGCCACCGCTCCCGGCATACCGAGGCCGGCACACGGGCCAACGCTCCCCGCGCGCGGACCCCGACCCGCGGCATCCGCCCCGCACCGTGACGCCGGGGCACCCACCGTCCGTCGGCAGCCCCCCACCCGCGACTATCCGACTCGCGACCAGCCGGCCCGGACCCCGCGGCCCGGAGGACAGACCGGTTCGTCCGTGCCGCCACGCACCCGGCCAGTGACAGCCACCCGGCCCGCGACATACCCGGATGCCCCTGCCAGGCCGGCCACGGATGCGTCCGACGAACGCCAGATCCCCACCCGGCGTGCGCAGCCCCTGTCGCCCGGTACCGCCCGTGCTCACCCCACCGATCCCCCGCGCGGTGTCCGGCCCGGTCGGCGCCGCACACTGCTGCTCGGTGCGTTCGTCACCGTGCTCCTGCTCGTAGCCGGCGTGGTCGGTGCGCGGCTGCTCACCTCCGGCGGCGGCAGCACCTCCCCGTCGGCGAGCGGCCCCACGGCCGGTGTGCTGCTGCCCGACCTGACCTCGCCACGTACCGCGCCTGCCTGGACGTGGAAACCCGCCGCAGTGGGTTCCGGAGCCCAGGTCGACGTCGGAATCGTCGGCGGCACAAGCGAATATGCCGTAGCGGTCAGCAAATCTGATTCGGGTGCAACGGTTCTCGGGGTTCTCGACGCCGACGACGGTACAACCGTCCGCACGATCACGCTCAGCGACCAGAACCTTGGCGTCCGGCGCTGCCGGCAGCTCGGCGACACATCGTCGGCGCGCATGGTGTGCTTTGCCGCCGACCCCGCCGGGGGCGGTACCAACCCCTACCTGGTCGACCTCGACGCGGGCTCCGCGAAGAAGGTCGACACCTCCGGAGCCGAATTCGCGGTGACCGGCGACAATTTTGTGGTCGCCTCCGCCGGCGCCGTCTACTCGGGGACGTTCGCCGGCAAGAGCTTCGCACTTGACGATGTTCTTGTGCCCGAAGCATTTCCACCGGTGTATGGGTCTCCGGTGGTCGCGGTGCAGCAACAGTCCGATGGCACCACCACTCTCAGGCGGGTCACCGACGGAAAGGTGGTCTACAGTTTCGCCGCGGACTCCGCGGATGCATCATGGCAACCGTTCCTGAATGGCTTTGTCGTACGCAAGGATTCACCCACGGCACCGACACTGACATTCTTCGACGCCCAGGGGGGCGCCACCGCCGAGATCAGCGGCGACTGGACGCTACCCAACCCGTCGACCGACAACCTGATCCCTGGCGCCGTCGCCGCGGTACCCATCCTGCTCAGTTCCTCCGGCAAGCTGATCGCCGGCTTCGACGCCAAGACCGGAAAGGTGCGGTGGCAGAAGAACTACCGGATGGACACCCCGGCGTGGATCAACGGCTACGGAACCCGGGTCCTGCTCGGCGCATCGGCCAACGAGTACGAATCGTTCGACTGCTACGACGGCAACGGCGGCCCGATAGTCGTGCCGCAGGACGGAACTCAGGCCGGAACACCGATGGGTACCGACGGCACCCGGTTCGCGGTACTGTCCCGGCCGCAGAAGTTCGGTGGTGCCGGCAAGCTCGAACTGCTGGTGTACGCACCGGGAAGTCCGGACCCGTTGTGGCGCATGCCGATTCCCACGACTCGCGAGAATCCGGGCATCTCCGTCCAGGGCGGCGGCAGGGTGTACGCCGGCGGCGGCCTCGACTTCGCCGACGGTCGGATCATCTGATGCAGCCGTCAAGGTTCACCCGGTGAGCAGAATTCACCCCGGCGACGTATTCGCCGGCTACACCATCGAGCGGGAACTCGGTGTCGGCGGCATGGGCCGAGTGTATCTGGCCCGCCACCCACGACTGCCACGTCACGACGCCCTCAAAATCCTCTCCGCGGATCTATCCGACAATCCCAGCTACCGCAGGCGCTTCGAACGTGAAGCCGATATTGTTGCCGCACTGCGGCATCAGTCCATCGTCAGCGTCCACGACCGCGGCGAGTACGACGACCGCCTGTGGATCACCCTCGAGTACATCGACGGACACGACCTCGGCGAACACACGGCCGGCAATCTGCTGCCCCTGGCAGCGATCGGCCAGATCATCGAGCAGATCGCCGATGCCCTCGACACCGCCGCCGACCACGGACTCACCCACCGCGACGTCAAACCCGCCAACATCCTCCTCCAGAACACCCGGAACACATCACGACCCGGAGCCGTCCCCGTCGCCCTGCTCACCGATTTCGGTATCGCACATGTACTCGACGATGCCACCCGGCTCACCGGCACCGGAATCGCGATGGGGACCGTCGCCTTCGCCGCACCCGAACAGCTCCAGGGCCACGCCGTCGATTCCCGGGCCGACCAATACTCACTCGCCTGCACCGCGTTCACCCTGGTCACCGGTACCGAGGTCTACTCGGGAACCAGCGTCCCGGCCATCGCCATGGCTCACGTCCACGATCCGATCCCGATGGCGACCGAACGCTCCCCCCAACGGGCTACGGCCGCCGTCGACGCCGTACTGACCCGAGCCATGGCGAAGGACCCGGCGCAGCGCTTTCCCGACAACCGCAGTTTCGCAGCCGCACTCATCGCGGCACTACACGAGCCGCCCACGCCTGAAGTACCGACCGTACAGGAATGCGGAATATCACCCCAGGGCCTGAATCGGACCCCAGAACAACCGGCGACACAGTTCTTCCCGGAACAGATCACCACCCGTTTCGCGCCGACACCGCCGCCCGAACTCTCCACCCCGACCCCACCCGCGCGGCGACGAGCACTGCTGATCGGTGCACTCGTGGTAGTGCTGGTTCTCGTCACCGGGTCCGTCGGCACGTGGCTGCTGTGGCCCGACGACGGACCGGACGACGACGGGACGGCCGGTCCGGCGGCTAATCGCCTGGCGGTCGGAGCCACCCTCGCCGACCTGAAAATGCCACGCACCGAACCGATCTGGAGATGGTCACCCAAGGTGCTGTCCACCGCCCGCCAGGATAATCACGGAATCATCGGCGGTACGAGCAACTATGCGATTGCGGCCAGCAATGTGGATTCGGGCACGGCGATTCTCAGCGTCCTCGACGCCGCCGACGGAACGACCATCCGCACAATCACACTCAGCAGTAACAGTCGTGTCCGGCGGTGCAGGCAGCTCGGCGACACCTTGTCGACGCGGATGATATGTCTCGCCTACGACGAGACCGCGGGCGCCGACGATCCGAATACGTTTCTTGTCGACGTCGTCACCGGAGCCGTCGATACGGTGAACGTCTCGGGCAGTCAGTTCATGGTGACCGGCGACGACTACGTGATCGCCTCGGAGAACAACTCCATGTACGCGGGATCGCCGGCGGGAAAGAACTTCACCCTCGAAGGGATGGCTGTACCGGAAGCCTATCCACTGGTGAGCGGCTCACCCGTCGTCGCCGTCCAACCCGTATCGACCGGTGAGGCCACCCTCAGGCGGATCACCGACGGTACGATCGTCCATAATTTTCCCACTGGCGGGTCCGCCGAGTCGTGGCAGCCATTCCTGAATGGTTTTGTCGTGCGCAGGAATTCCGACGATGCCTCCACACCCGCAAAGCTGACGTTCTTCGACGCGCGGGGCATTCCCACCGCCGAGATCGCGGGCGACTGGACGGTGCTCGCCCAGCCGACCGAGAACCTGATCCCGGGTCATGTCGCCGCAACCCCCATACTGCTCGACACCGCGCGCAAGCTGATCGCCTCATTCGACCCGCAGACCGGAAAAGTATTGTGGCAGAAGCAGTATCAGATGGATAGCCCGTCCTGGGTGAACGGCTACGGCACCAAGGTACTGCTGGGAGCCTCGGTCAACGAGTTCGAATGGTTCGACTGTTACGACGGTACCGGCGGACGCATCGCCATATCGCGCGACGGCCGGCAGATCGGGACACCCATGGGCACCGACGGCACCCGCTTCGCGGTACTTTCCCGGCCGGAAGATTTCGGTGCCACGGGCAGGCTGGAACTGCTCACATTCGCTCCCGGCAGTCCCGACCCGCTGTGGCGGATGCCCATTCCGGCGGTGACGTCGACTCCCGGTATCGCGGTGCTCGGCGGTGGCAAGGTCTATGCGGGCGGCGAACTCAGATACGGCAACTACCGGATACTGTAAATCCTGTCGTCTCAATGGGTTTCGAGACATGGAACGACCGGCCACCGACGCATTCCGGTTTCAGGAACTCCGTCGAACCGCCGACCCGATCGCTTTCGCGGCTTCCTTGCCGGTAACCGCACCACCTTCCATGTACCCCTGATAGTCGAAGCTCGTGTGCTCACCCGCGAAGAACATGCGGCCCGTCGGCACCGCGGCACCGGAAAATGCCGTGTACTGCCCCGTGGTGAAGCACGAATAGCTGCCCTTGCTCCATTTGTATTCAGGCCACGCGAATCGGGCCACCTTTCCGTTCCGGTACCTGTTCGCACCCGGAAACACCTGATTGACCGAACGCATGGCAAGGTCACGCTGGTGCTGGGCCGACCCCCTGGCCATCTCGATGCCGCGTTGCCCGCCCGTGTAGATAGTCAGGCTTGCCTGCCGACCCGGTTGCAGCCGGGAACTGTCCCAGCCCGACTGGATCGGCAGGTCCGTGAAGAACAAACCGTTGTCACCCCTGTCACGCCAATAGCGGCGATCGAATCCGAGAACCAGTTTGCTGTTGGTGCCGTATACACACTGATCGATGTAGTTGCGCAGCACCGTCGGCAGGGAGACTGAGATGTCTACTTCGCGTAGCGTCGAGAACGGGAGCGTCAGAAGCAGATAGTCGGTCCGGACATCTTTGTACGCACCACTCGGCTGCCGGAACGTCAACTTGTAGCCGGCACCGTCGGGCCCGATCGCCACCAACTTGTGCCCGAGTCTGACCGGATCCCTGAGGTGACGTGCGATCGCCGAGGTGATCTGATCCGCCCCACCGACGACCGTGTACCGCTGGTCGCTATCTCCGAACTCGTTGAAGCCGTTCTTGGTCTCGGTACCGATCAAGAAGACAAGATTCAGTGCGGACTGGACGCTGGTTTCGGCACCGTATTCGGTGAGATAGGCGACGTTGAGCAATTCCCTGATGAAGCCGGTGGCACCGATATTCACGAGATACCGGGACAGCGGAGTATGGTCGATATCGAACGCGCGTTGATTGTATTTAGTGTGGCTATCGAACTCGACACTGTTCTGATCATTAGCCAGGGTGGCGGCTATCGGCCGGAACGCTTTGACAACCTCATGCTCGGTCCACCGCCGACCACGGAAATAGAAGGACTTCGTCAGACGGCGTTCGCTCGGCGCTTCTGCGTCGAGCAGGCCGAGGCCGAATCGGCGTGCCAGTCGGAGCATCTCCTCGTGCCCGGAGTCGATCATCTCGGCACCGAGCTCGGTGGTCAGCTGCGGTCCCATGATCCCGCGTCGCGTCCAGATCCGGCCACCGACCCTGTTCGAGCCTTCGTATACGGTGGCCCGCAATCCGGCCCGATTGAGATACCAGGCGGCGTTCAGCCCGGCGATGCCGGCACCCACGACGGCGATCCGTGGCTGACCCGCAGCAGCTGCCCGCACCGGGAGTGCGCCTACCGCGAGAGCACCCAGCCCTGCGGCACCCGCCTTGAGGACCGTCCGGCGACTTATGCCCTTTTCCTCAAGGTTCTGCAGATGGGCCTCATTCATGAGGCGTGATACATCCCGGAAAATGGGTGTGTGACCAGGCATGGAGTCCAAGGCTAGGGACAATCATGACCCTGGTCAATAGCCGGATATCCATGACGGGTGATCCGACTTCGGCCGGCGACCAAATTCAACACATTTGGTCGGATTCGTCTGATTTGCCCGGAATATCGGAAGGTTCGGCGGATTCAGACGACGGTGTCCGCAACAACTCTCACGCGAAAGTCGTTGCGGACACCGTCATTGAAGCAGGGGCCTCAGCGCTGGGCGACCTGCGTGGGAACGATCGGTGCGGGCAGCACCGTGTGACCCTCGAGGAACTTGTCAACGGCGGCCGCGGCGGCGCGACCCTCGGCGATGGCCCAGACGATCAGCGACTGGCCGCGTCCGGCGTCGCCGGCGACGAACACGCCCGGGACGGTCGAGGCGAAGTTACTGTCGCGCTTGATGACTCCGCGTTCGCCCCAGGCAACGCCGAGCTTGTCGAGCAGGTCCTCGCGTTCGGGGCCGACGAAACCCATCGCCAGCAGAACCAGGTCGGCTTCGAGGGTGAAGTCGGAGCCTTCGACCTTCTCGAACCTTCCCGCCACCATCTTGACCTCGTGGGCCTTGAGAGCGGTGACCTTGCCGTTCTCGCCGGTGAATTCCTCGGTGTTGACCGAGAAGACGCGGTCGCCGCCCTCCTCGTGCGCCGACGACACCCGGTACATGAGCGGGTAGGTGGGCCACGGGGTGGAGCCGGCGCGTTCCATCGGCGGGCGCGGCATGATCTCGAACTGGTGCACGCTCTCGGCGCCCTGTCGCAGCGACGTGCCGAGGCAGTCGGCGCCGGTGTCGCCGCCGCCGATGATGACAACCTTCTTGCCGGTCGCGACGATCTGACCGGGGACGGTGTCACCGTGCTGCACGCGGTTGGCCTGCGGCAGGAACTCCATCGCCTGATGGATGCCGTCGAGTTCGCGGCCCGGGATCGGAAGGTCGCGGCCGATGGTCGAACCCACGGCCAGCACGACGGCGTCGAAGTCCTCACGCAGCTCGTCGACGGTGACGTCGACTCCGACGTTGACGTTGGTGCGGAAGACGGTGCCCTCGATCTGCATCTGCTCCAGACGCCGGTCGATGAAGCGCTTCTCCATCTTGAACTCGGGGATGCCGTAGCGCAGCAGGCCGCCGATGCGGTCGGCCCGCTCGAACACGGTGACCCCGTGCCCGGCGCGGGTCAGCTGCTGTGCGGCGGCCAGACCCGCAGGGCCCGAACCGATCACGGCCACGTTCTTGCCGGTCTTGACCGTCGGCATGACCGGGGCGACCCAGCCCTCGTCGAAGGCGTTCTCGACGAGTTCGACCTCGACCTGCTTGATGGTGACGGCGGGCTGGTTGATGCCGAGCACGCACGAGGCCTCGCACGGTGCCGGGCACAGCCGGCCGGTGAACTCGGGAAAGTTGTTGGTGGCGTGCAGGCGTTCGATGCCTTCGCGCCAACGATCCTTGTACACCAGGTCATTCCACTCGGGAATCAGGTTCCCCAACGGGCAGCCGTTGTGGCAGAACGGGATTCCGCAGTCCATGCAGCGGCTCGCCTGCGTCTTGAGGTGCCCCTTGTCGAATTCGGTGTACACCTCCTTCCAGTCGAGCAGCCGCAGGTCGACCGGACGACGGTCCGGCAGTTCGCGGTCGGTGTGGTTGAGAAAACCTCTGGGATCAGCCACGAGCCGCCTCCATGATCGCTTCGTTCATGTCCCGGCCGCTGGTTTGGGCGGCCTCGATTGCCAGGAGCACCCGCTTGAAGTCGCGGGGCATCACCTTGACGAAATCCTGCTGGGCGTTCTCCCAGTCGTCCAGAATCGCCTTTGCGACGGGTGAATCGGTCTCCTCGAAGTGCTCGCGCACGAGGTCGGAGACGAACCGCAGGTCCTCCACGTCGAGCGCCTCGACGTCGACGAGTTCGGCGTTCAGGTTGCCCGGGCGTCCCTCGCCTCCCTCGAGCTTGCGCTCGGGGTCGTACAGGTAGGCGATGCCGCCGGACATACCGGCCGCGAAGTTGCGGCCCGTGGCACCGAGCACGATCACCCGGCCACCGGTCATGTATTCACAGCCGTGGTCGCCGATGCCCTCGACGACCGTGGTGGCACCCGAGTTGCGGACACAGAACCGTTCGCCGACCACACCGCGCAGGAAGATCTTGCCGCCGGTGGCACCGAAACCGATCACGTTGCCCGCGATGATGTTGTCCTCGGCGACAAAGCCCTCGGGGGCGTTGCGGGCCGGGCGGACCACGATGTGCCCACCGGAGAGGCCCTTGCCGACGAAGTCGTTGGCGTCGCCTTCGAGGCGCAGCGTCACACCGTTGGGCACGAACGCACCGAAGCTGTTGCCGGCCGAGCCGGTCAGCCCGATCTTGATCGTGTCGTCCGGAAGTCCTTGTGCCCCATACACCTTTGTGACCTCGTGGCCGAGCATGGTGCCGACGGTGCGGTTCACGTTGGTGATGGTGGTGTTGTACTCCACCGGTTTACCGGTGTCGATTGCCGCGCGGCACGCCGCGATCAGCTGCTGATCGAGCGCCCTCTCCAGTCCGTGATCCTGCTTTCCGGAGCAGTAGAAGTCTTGGTTCATGAACGGCGACTCCGGCTGTTCCAGGATCGCCGACAGGTCCAGCTTGCCGGCCTTGGCAGAACGCCAGTGCGCCAGCGCCTTCCGCGTGTCGAGGGCCTCGGCGTGACCGACGGCCTCCTGTAGCGTCCGGAATCCGAGGCGGGCCAGCAGTTCCCGGACCTCCTCGGCGATGAACAGGAAGAAGTTCTCCACGAACTCCGGCTTGCCGGCGAAACGCTCACGCAGCAGCGGATTCTGGGTGGCCACACCCACCGGGCAGGTGTCCAGGTGGCACACCCGCATCATGATGCAGCCCGACACCACCAGCGGCGCGGTGGCGAAACCGAACTCCTCGCCGCCGAGCAGCGCGGCGATCACCACGTCGCGACCGGTCTTGAGCTGGCCGTCGACCTGCACGACGATGCGGTCGCGAAGTCCGTTGAGCAGCAACGTCTGCTGCGTCTCTGCCAGGCCGATCTCCCATGGCGCACCCGCGTGCTTGAGGGAGGTGAGCGGGGAGGCGCCGGTGCCGCCGTCGTGCCCGGAGATGAGCACCACATCGGCGTGCGCCTTGGACACGCCCGCGGCGACGGTGCCCACACCGAGCTCGGAGACGAGCTTGACGTGAACGCGCGCTTGAGGATTGGCGTTCTTCAGGTCGTGGATCAGCTGCGCCAGATCCTCGATCGAGTAGATGTCGTGGTGCGGCGGCGGCGAGATCAGACCCACGCCCGGCGTCGAACCACGCACCTCCGCCACCCACGGGTACACCTTGTGCGGCGGAAGCTGGCCGCCCTCACCTGGTTTGGCGCCCTGAGCCATCTTGATCTGGATGTCGGTGCAGTTGGACAGGTAGTGCGAGGTGACACCGAACCGGCCCGAGGCGACCTGCTTGATCGCCGAGCGCCGCCAGTCGCCGTTCTCGTCGTGGTGGAAGCGGCGCGGATCCTCGCCGCCCTCACCGGAATTGGACCGGCCACCGAGACGGTTCATCGCGATCGCAAGGGTCTCATGGGCTTCGGCGGAGATGGAGCCGAAACTCATTGCGCCGGTCGAGAATCGCTTCACGATCTCGCTGGCCGGCTCCACTTTGTCGATCGGGATCGGGTCGCGGTCACCGAAGTTGAAGTCGAACAGGCCGCGCAACGTGCCCAGCTGCTGCGTCTGGTCGTCGACCATCTTGGTGTACTCCTTGAACACCGAGTACTGGCCGGTGCGGGTGGAGTGCTGCAGCTTGAACACGGTGTCCGGGTTGAACAGGTGGTATTCACCCTCACGGCGCCACTGGTATTCGCCGCCGACCGGGAGTTCGCGGTGTGCGAGCTCGGTGGGCCGGTCGGTGAACGCGAGTGCGTGCCGGGCGGCGACGTCGTCGGCGATCTCGTCGAGGCCGATGCCGTCGAGCTGGCTGTTCAGGCCGGTGAAGAACTCGTCGACCGTCGCCTGGCCGATGCCGATCACCTGGAACAGCTGGGCGCCGGTGTACGAGGCGAGCGTGGAGATGCCCATCTTGCTCATCACCTTGAGCACGCCCTTGGACGCGGACTTGATGTAGTTGGCGCGCGCCGTCGGGAAGTCGACGCCGGTGATCGCACCGCGTTCGATCATGTCCTCGATCGACTCGAACGCCATGTACGGGTTGACCGCTGCGGCGCCGAAACCGACCAGGGCCGCCACATGGTGCACCTCGCGGCAGTCGCCGGATTCGACGATCAGGCCCACACGGGTGCGCTGACGTTCGCGCACCAGGTGGTGGTGGACGGCGGCGGTCAGCAGCAGCGACGGGATCGGTGCCAGCGTCTCGTCGGATTCGCGGTCGGACAGCACGATGATCGAGATACCGTCCTCGATGGCCTGGCTGACCTGGGCGCGGACGTCATCGAGCGCCCTGCGCAGGCCGTCGCCGCCCTCGGCGACCGGGTACAGGCCGTAAATCTGCCGGCTACGCAGGTGCGGTAGGTCGTTGTCCTCCTCGATGCGCACCAGCTTGGCAAGGGCATCGTTGTCGAGGACGGGCATCGACAGCACGATCCGCCGGCACGACCCGGGTCCCGGGTTGAGCAGGTCGGCCTCGGCGCCGATGGTGGCGCCGACGCTGGTGACGATCTCCTCGCGGATCGCGTCCAGCGGCGGGTTGGTGACCTGCGCGAACAGCTGCTGGAAGTAGTCGAACAGCATCCGCGGGCGCGACGAGAGCACCGCGATCGGGGTGTCGGTCCCCATCGAACCGATCGCTTCGAGGCCGGTACGGGCCATCGGCGCGACCAGCAGGTTCAGCTCTTCGTTGGTGTAGCCGAACACCAGCTGCCGCAAGTTCACGCGGTGGTGCGGCATGTGCTCGTGCGGGCGGCTCTTGAGGTCGTCGAGCGTCAGCAGACCCTCGTCGAGCCACTGCTGGTACGGGTGTTCGGCTGCCAGCTCGTCCTTGATCTCCTCGTCGTCGACGATGCGGCCGGCCTTGGTGTCCACCAGGAACATGCGGCCCGGCTGCAGTCGCAGTTTCTGCACCACGTCGGCGTGGTCGACGTCGAGCACGCCCACCTCCGAGGCCATCACGACCAGACCGTCCTTGGTGACCCAGATGCGGCTCGGGCGCAGACCGTTGCGGTCCAGAACCGCGCCGACGACGTCGCCGTCGGTGAAGCACACCGACGCCGGGCCGTCCCACGGCTCCATCAGCGACGAGTGGAAGCGGTAGAACGCCTTGTGCTCGGGCTTCATGGTCTCGTGGCGCTCCCACGCCTCCGGGATCATCATCAGCACCGCGTGCGGCAGGCTGCGCCCGCCCAGGTGCAGCAGCTCCAGGACCTCGTCGAAGCGGGCGGTGTCCGAGGCACCCGGGGTGCACGCGGGGAAGATCTTCTCGGCCATACTCGACCCGCTCGCTGCGCTCCCGGCGTCGGCGGCATCCTTACCGAACGCCGAGGTGTCGATGAGCGCCTCACGGGCCCGCATCCAGTTCTCGTTGCCGGTAACGGTGTTGATCTCGCCGTTGTGGGCGACGCGCCGGAACGGGTGTGCCAGCGGCCACGACGGGAAGGTGTTGGTGGAGAACCGCGAATGCACCAGACCCAGGGCCGATTCGAGGCGATCATCCTGCAGGTCGAGGTAGAACTCGCGCAGCTGCGGGGTGGTCAGCATGCCCTTGTATACGAAGGTCTTGCCCGACAGGCTCGGGAAGTACACGGTCTCGCGGCCGGGGCCGTCCTGACCCGCGCCCTTCTCACCGAGTTCGTACTGCACACGCTTGCGCACGACGAACGCGCGGCGCTCGAGCTCCATGTCGTCGGCGGCGTCGCCCGACAGCGAGATGAACAGCTGCCGGAAGGTGGGCATGGCATCGCGGGCCAGCGCGCCGATCGATGAGTCGTTGACCGGCACCTCGCGCCAGCCGAGCAGCCGCAGCCCCTCGGATTCGACGATCTTCTCCACACCCTCGCAGGCCAGCCGCGCATCCTCGGCACCCTGCGGCAGAAACGCGATGCCGGTGGCGTACGCGCCTTCGGCGGGCAGCTCGAAGTCGACGCTCTCGCGCAGGAAACGATCGGGGACCTGCAGCATGATGCCCGCACCGTCGCCGGTATTGGGTTCGGCTCCCGCCGCGCCACGATGTTCGAGATTGACCAGCGCCATGATCGCCTTGTCGACGAGGTCGCGGCTGCGCCGACCGTACATGTCGACGACGAACGCGACACCACAGGAGTCGTGTTCGTTGGCAGGGTCATACAGGCCCACGGGGCCCGGAGCGTGCTTCATAATCGGCCTCACTTCGTACGCGGCGTCGCCTGCGCACCCGAGTTCACGGTTTCGTCTGCGGTCACAGATCACCTGGATTCACAGTTCGACTGGGGACTTCCGGAGTCACTCCAAGAGGCGGCCCCGACCAGGGCGCGGTTGTGCCGCGTGCGGTGGGGGACCGATCTCGCCGACTGTTGCGTCACCCAGGGCTGCCAGGGCTGTCCGACGCGCGGTTGGAGCAGGTGTCCGGTTCGTCAGCGCCGTTGCTGACCCGGCCAGCGCCGTTGCTGGCCCACTATCTTGCCCGCCGACAACCAACGAGGGCTGTGTGATGCCGACGACTCAAGAAGCATCGTCGGCTATTTTCTCACGCTGTGTGCCAGGTTCGGAAATCCGGCTACCACAATCGGGTGATCATCGCGAGATTTGAACCGTTAACGCCATGTCACAAGCAGTTCTCAACGATCTTGCGAGATCGTGTCCGGAACCGCCATTGCCGACCGGTCCGATCGCCTACCGTCGACACCTGTGAGCTCAGCATCCGCGCCCCGTGTAGCAGGAACAGACCCCGCACCGGCCAACCCGGCCCGAACCCGCCCGATCGGTAAGCGCTCCCCGCGGCACCACGTCGAGCGGCTGGTGTCGACGACGTCGGCCCCCGTCATGAAGACCACCGCCATGCTGCCGACGACCGTGGTCGCCGGGATGATCCGGGCGAGCCGGCCCGGAATCAACCGCCTGCTCACATCGGTGACCAGGGTTCCGGCGGGCACCCGGGCCATCCAGGTCCACCAGACCATCCGCACCCTCGACTATCCGTCGAGGTCCGAGCAGGTGCGTGGCGAATGGGTGATCGGCGGACGCTCCGGCGTCGGACACGTACGCACCGATCAGCCGATCATCTACTACCTGCACGGCAGCGGGTACGTCATCTGCTCCACCCGCACACATCGCGGCCTGACCGCACGTCTGAGCAACCGCACCGGGCGGGCGGTGTTCAGCCTCGACTACCGCCTCGGACCCCGCTACCGCTGGCCCGCGGCCGGTGACGACACCATCCGCGGCTACCTGTGGCTGCTCGAACAGGGCTTCGCCCCGGAACAGATCGTCGTCGCCGGCGACTCGGCGGGCGGTCACCTGGCCCTGGATCTGCTCGGCCACAACCAGCGCACCCGCACCCCGCAGCCGGCCGGGGTCGCGCTGCTCTCACCCCTGTACGACCCGACGTTCGGTATCGCCCACGCCTACCAGCGCACCGGGAGTTCGCGTGACCCGTTCATCGAGGCCACCAGCGGCCGCACGTTCCTGCGCCTGTACACCGGCGACGCCGACGCCGACCATCCGCGGATGAAGGTGGTGCTGGCCCCCGGCGATCAGCTACCGCCGGTCCTCATCCAGCACGGCGCGATCGAGGTGATGACCGCCGACGCCCGCGCCGCCCACGAGATGCTGTCCGCGGCCGGCTCCGACGCCCGGATCACCAGTTGGGACGGCCAGGGCCATGTGTTCCAGATGTTCGGCAGCCGTGCGGCCCGCGAGGCGCTCGACGAACTCACCGCCTTCATCGGCCCGCGCGCCCGAACCTGATCGCAGGTGACACGGGTTACAGTTCTGACAGTTCAGGAGATGGAAGGCTCACCCACATGTCAGATCTCGACGACCTGCTCACCCGCATCCCCATCAGCGACATCGCCAAGAAGCTCGGCGTCGATGACGCGACCGCCCGATCCGCCGTCGAACAGGCCGTGCCCGCGCTGCTGACCGGCCTGAAGCACCAGACGACCGACGAGAACTCGGCCCAGGGCCTGGCGAATGCACTGGCGCAACATCCGGCCGACCTCGCCGAAGGCGTCATCAAACTCGCCGACGTCGACACCGCCGACGGCGGCAAGATCGTCAACAAGATCTTCGGCTCGGAAACCGACAACGTCGCGCAGGCGCTCTCCGGCGCGAACTCGGCTGCGGCCGTCGACCAGGGTCTGGTCAAGAAGCTGCTCCCGATGCTCGCCCCGATCGTGCTCAGCTACCTGACGTCCAAGGTTCTCGGCGGCGGGGGCAAGACCTCCGGCTCCGCCAAATCATCGGGCGGCGACCTCGGCAGTATCCTCGGTTCGGTGCTCGGGGGCAACGCGGGCGGCGGCCTGGGGAGCATCCTCGGCTCGGTGCTCGGCGGTGCGGCCTCGAAAGGCGGCGGATCCTCCAAGGGCGGCGGCCTCGGTGATCTGCTCGGCGGAATCCTCGGCGGGCACAAGTAATCCCACGCCGCCCTCTTCTGCCGACCCCTCGCACGTCAACCGGCGAAGGGGTCGGCTTTCAGAATTTCAGGGTAAGGGTGCGCAGGTGGCGAATCAGCCGCTGAAATCGGCCCCGACCTTCGGCGGCGACTGCGCCAGCTGATCGTTCTCCTGCTCGCTGAAAGCCCTTGAGCGGGAAAGGAACCGGACGCCCTCGGGGGCTTCGAGACTGAACCCGGCGCCGCGTCCTTTGACGACGTCGAGAATCAGCTGGGTGTGCTTCCACAATTCGAACTGGTCACCATTGATCCAGACCCGTACCGCCGGAATGGGTTCGGGCAATCCGATCTCGCCCACCAGAACGTCGCGCTGGCCGATCCGGTATTCGCCGACCGGATAGCACATCGGGGCCGAGCCATCGCAGCATCCGCCGGATTGGTGGATCATGAGGCCGCCGTGCAGCTCCGATAATTTGGTCAGGAGCTGCACGGCGGAGTCTGTGGCGGTGACCCGATCAGGAACGTCCTGTTGCGAAACATTCTGTTCTGACACGGGGTGTCACCTTTCTATTGAGTTGATGAGTCAGGTTCGCGTCCGAGCCGGAACTCCGTTACGTGTCAACCACAGTGGCTGTCACCGCAGCGGAGCACCGACTCGAACAATCCTTCCCGGAGACATTCCTTCCCGGAAATTCAGACGGAGTCCCGGATCAGAAGAAACCTGATCAGAAGAAGCCCTTCGCACTCTGAGCGTAACCGACCAGCAGGTTCTTCGTCTGCTGATAGTGCTCGAGCATCATCAGGTGGGTTTCGCGACCGATGCCCGACTGCTTGTAGCCACCGAAGGCGGCGTGGGCCGGATAGTCGTGGTAGGTGTTGGTCCACACCCGACCGGCCTGGATCTCGCGGCCGGCACGGTAGGCGGTGGCACCGTCGCGGGTCCACACTCCGGCACCGAGGCCGTACAGGGTGTCGTTGGCGATGGTCATCGCGTCCTCGTAGCTGTCGAACGTGGTGACGGCCAGGACCGGTCCGAAGATCTCCTCCTGGAAGATGCGCATCTTGTTGTCGCCGGCGAACACGGTCGGCTGAATGTAGTAGCCGCCGGACAGGTCGCCGCCGAGGTCGGCGGGCTCGCCGCCGGTGAGCACCTTGGCGCCCTCCTCCTTGCCGATGTTCAGGTACGAGGTGATCTTCTCGAACTGGTCGTTGGAGGCCTGCGCACCCATCATGGTGTCGGTGTCGAGCGGGTTGCCCTGCTTGATCGCCTTGACGCGCTCGACTGCCCTGCCGATGAAGTCGTCGTAGATGTCGCCCTGGATGAGCGCACGGCTCGGGCAGGTGCAGACTTCGCCCTGGTTGAGTGCGAACATCGTGAAGCCCTCGAGGGCGCGGTCGAGGAAGCCGTCGTCCTTGGCGGTGACATCGCTGAAGAAGATGTTGGGGCTCTTGCCACCGAGTTCGAGGGTGACCGGGATCAGGTTCTCCGAGGCGTACTGCATGATCAGGCGGCCGGTGGTGGTCTCACCGGTGAACGCGATCTTGCGGATCCGGTTGCTGGAGGCGAGCGGCTTGCCGGCCTCCACGCCGAAGCCGTTGACGACGTTGATCACACCGTCGGGCAGGAGGTCGCCGATGAGGCTCATCACGTACAGGATCGACGCCGGAGTCTGCTCGGCCGGCTTGAGCACCACCGCGTTGCCGGCGGCGAGTGCGGGGGCGAGCTTCCACACGGCCATGAGGATCGGGAAGTTCCACGGGATGATCTGACCGACCACGCCGAGCGGCTCGTGGAAGTGGTAGGCGACGGTGTCCTCGTCGACCTCCGAGATCGAACCCTCCTGTGCGCGAAGTGCTCCCGCGAAGTAGCGGAAGTGATCGACGGCCAGCGGGATGTCGGCGGCGAGCGTCTCACGCACAGCCTTGCCGTTGTCCCAGGTCTCGGCGACGGCGATCTTCTCGAGGTTCTCCTCGATGCGGTCGGCAATGCGCAGCAGGATCAGTGAACGCTCGGCGACCGAGGTCTTGCCCCAGGCGGGGGCGGCGGCATGGGCGGCATCGAGAGCGAGGTCGATGTCCTCGGCGGTCGACCGGGCGACCTCACAGAACACCTGGCCGTCGACGGGCGACGGATTTTCGAAGTACTGGCCCTTGACCGGCGGTACCCACTTGCCGCCGATCCAGTTCTCGTAGCGGCCCTCAAAGCTCATCACCGAGCCCTCGGTGCCCGGCTTTGCGTAAACAGTCATCGCGTCTCCTCAACGTCGTGGTGCGGATGGATGTGATCTGTTACACAGCTTAGACCCATCGTGGTTGCAGTCACGATGCACAAAAGTTGCCAACGTTCCCTGTCGCACATCAGCGAGCCCTCCAAGACCACCGACGCAACCAGCCATCCCGCCACGTGAACAGCGCCGACGCGACCAACCATCTTGATTCCTGAGGCCGAAGCGACGTAGGAGCGAGGGTCTCGAAGGGTCCGGTGAGATGCGCACCTGAAGACACCACCCGAATAGTCGGGAAACACCCCGTCAGATGCCGAAGCGCTTGTCCAGTAGTCGGATCCGACCCGCACAGATCGCCCGATCGGGGTGTCCCGGTGGCAATCGGTGCTCCAGCCTGCGCCAGGCGGCGAGATCGTCACGACCATGCACCGACGTCGTCCACTTGCGCAACGCGGCCACATCACCGGAATCGATGATCCGCGAACGCAGATCCTCACGGAGTTCCTCGAGGATGTCAACGATGCCCGGTGCCACCGACTCCGCCAACAGCCCACCCCGGCCCAAGAGCTCGATCGCCGGAACCAGGTCACTGCCCGAAGCGATCCGCTCACGGACCTCACCCAGATCCGACTCGACAGTGATGGTCAGCCGGTACGGGCGCGAACCCACCACCGTGCTCCCGAGATCCTTGCGGAGACGGGAGATCTCTGCACGGACCGTCACCGGGTCGAGTCCGTCCTCGGCGAGCATCAGAGCGAGCTGTTCGGTGGCGAGACCGTCGGGGAAACTCTGCAGCAGCACCAGTATCTCGGCATGCCGCTTGGACAGGTTGCGGCCACCCGCCGCGTCGCCGGCCCGATGCCAGCGGTATCGGCCGTCACCGAGCACCTCCAGCCGTGCCCGGCGCGGCATCGACACGGTGGTTCCCGCGACATGCGGGACCGCCGGCGCGGGACCGGAAGGACGCGCACCACCTCGGATGGCCGCGAGGTCGACGGCTTGCGATCTGAGCTCACGTTCGACGGCCGCGACCACCGAACGGACCGCTGCAAGCGCGAACGGTGCCTCCACCTCACGCCCGCCCGTGACGTCGATGGCGCCGATGACATGCCCGGTGATCGGATCGTGAACGGGCGCGGCGGCGCAACTCCATTTCTGGACCGGCCCCGAAAAGTGCTCGGGACCGATCACCTGCACGCCACGGTCGACGGCCAGTGCCAGTCCCGGCGCGTTCGTGCCGACCACGTCTTCGCTCCACACCGAGCCCTCGACGAAATTGATACCGTCGGCCTTGTTCCGCGACTCGGACGAACCTTCCACCCACAGCAATCTGCCCACCTCGTCGGTGAGTGCCACCAGCACACCCGAATCGGCGATATCGTCGAGCATCAGCGACTGGACGAGTGGCAGGACGGCAGTGATGGGATGCGCGGCGCGATACTCGATGAACTCCGGATGACTCATCACCCGCGGGTCGTCGGGGCTCGCGATACCCGGATCGACACCGCTGTGCAGCGATCGCGCCCACGAATCCCGGACCACCGTACGGACAGCATCAGATGACGGCGTCACGCCGGACAGAAAGTCCTCGTACGCTTGCCGAACACGCGAGGACACCGCAGTGGGGTCGCTCATCCAGTCTCCGTCTTCACCATCATGTCCAATTGTGCCGTGTGTTTGGTGCAAATTGCATTGTTTCACGTGAAACGTGCGGTGAATGAGCCCGGAGGCGATGTCCGATCTTGACCTATGTCCGATCTTCTAGGTCTGCCCGGCGCTGTTCGAGTCCGTCGATGATGAGTTCGAGTCCCGGATCGAACTCATCGCCGAAGGAATAGCCGGGCATGCAGACGCGCTCGGTTGCGTACTCGTGCAGGTACGGCAGGTCCCCGGCGGGCATGGCCGCGACGATCTCCCCCGCGACGTCGGCGGGCCCGGCGTCGTCGCTGAACGGGAGCGCGAGTTCCTGCACCAGGAATCCGTACAGATAGGCGTCGAGCACAGCGAACGCGGCGCCGGCCGCCTCGAGCGTGAATCCGGCCTCTCGTAGGGAGCCGAGCACGGCGTCGTGATGCCGCAACGTCTCGAACCCGGCACCCTTGCGTGAGTCCATCAGCCCGATCGCCCACGGGTGCCGCGTGAGCACCTCACGCCCGGACCGGCAGCGAAGGCGCAGTTCCGCCGCCCACGGCTCACCGATGCACGGCGTGTAGATCTCGGCGAATACCGCGTCGACGAGGGCGTCGAGAATGGCGTCCTTGTTGGCGACGTGGTGATACAGCGACATGGCCTCGACGCCGAGGCCGCGGGCGATGGCGCGCATGGTGACCGCGGCCAGCCCGTCGGTGTCGGCGATGGCCATGGCCTTACCGACGATGTCGGCGCGGGTCAGCGGTGTCGTACGGGTTCCGGACATGGACGTACCTTCCCATGGATCACGGCTTCACCGTTGACGCCCTTACGCAGTAAGGGTAGCTTGTGGCCATGCCTTACAAAGTAAGGACGACCGCGCAGCAGGGGCGACAGGGACGAGGGCGACGCGATGACCACCACACCAGCCGGCGAGACCACCGGCACCGTGACCATGAAGGCGATCGTGCAAGGTCGGTACGGCGGCAGCGAGACATTCGAGGTCACGCGGCTCACCCGGCCCGAGCCCGGTCCGGGTGAGCTTCTGGTCCGGGTGCGCGCGGCGGCCATCGACCGCGGCACGTGGCACCTGATGACCGGGCTGCCACTCATCGCCCGGCCGGCCATCGGGCTGCGCAAACCCAAAACACCCGTCCCCGGTCGCGATACCGCCGGGACCATCGCGGCCGTCGGACCGGGCGTCACCGGCTTCGCGGTCGGCGACGAGGTCATCGGGACCGCCGCCGGGTCACTGGCCGAGTACGCGCTCATCCCCGTGGCCCGGCTCGCCCATGCACCATCGTCGGCAACGCCCGAGCAGGCCGCCACCCTGCCGATCTCGGGTCTGACCGCACTGCAGGCGGTGCGTGCCGCGCGCATCACCGCGGGCGACCGGGTGCTGATCACCGGTGCCTCGGGCGGGGTCGGGTCGTATGCGGTGCAGATCGCCGCATCGGCCGGTGCGCTGGTCACCGCGGTCGCATCCGGTGCCAAGGAGGACTTCGTCCGTTCGCTCGGCGCGACCGCATTCATCGACTACACCGGCGGCCCGATCGACCGCACCCCGACCTCGCCTGAGATCTCCCCCATCGGGCGTTTCGACGCGATCCTCGATATCGCGGGCTACCTGCCTGTTCGTCGGCTGCGGCGCCTGCTCACCGCAGGCGGAACACTGGTCGTGGTCGGCGCCGAAACGGGAGGCCGCTGGACCGACGGTGTGCAACGGCAGCTGTACGCGGCACTGACCTCGCCGTTCGTACGACAACGCCTCACCGGGCTGATCAGCAAGGAAACCGGCGAGGACATGGCCGAACTCGCCGCGATGGTCGACGACGGCCGCGTCCGCCCCGCAGTCGACAGCGTGTTTCCACTCGACGACGCCGCATCGGCGATGGAGTATCTGCTGTCGGGGCGGGCCTGCGGCAAGCTCGTCGTCACCGTCGGCACCGGCCGCTAGCGACGCACCCCGACCTCAATTATCTCCCGACCCTCAATCGTCTTCTGGCCCGGATGCCTCGGGTTCCGGCGTGTCCGGAGGCGGCTGCGGGTTCAGCTCCCGGTACGCCTGTACCGCCGCACCCACCGACGCGAACACGTGGTCGGGGTCGAGCCCGGCCAGCACACCCTCGGTGAACAGCGCCTTCTGGAGGACGGGATCGACGCCGGCGAGGATGAAATGCGCGCCGTGTTTGTGTACGTAGTCGATGAGTGAGCTGAGCATCGTCGAGGCCGAATAGTCGACGTCGCCGATCGCCGCGCAGTCCAGGACCAGCCAGTTCACCGGGGTCGGCGCCGACCGTAGCAGGCCCTGCACGTCGTCGGAGAAGCGGTTGGCGTTGGCGTAGAACAGGTCGGCGTCGTAGCGGAAGATGATCAGCCCTGGCAGCGACTGCAACCCGGGGCGGGCGGGCAGGAAGGCACGTTTGCCGCCGTCGCTCACCGTGATCACGAAGCGGTCGGGCCGATACTGCCGCCGGATCAGGGCCAGCAGCGACACCACCATCGCCACGACGATGCCGGTCTGGACACCGAACACGATCACCATGACGGCCGCGAACGCCGCGGTGGCCAGTTCGGATCGACGGGCCCGGAAGATGCGCACGACCTCACGGACGTCGATGAGTTTGGCGGCGACCACGAAGACGATCGCGCCGAGCACCGCGTGCGGCAGGTGGGCGAGCGCATCGCTGAGGAACAGCACCACCAGCAGCGTCGCCACCGCCATCGTCAGGTTTGCCACCTGGCTGCGTGCGCGCTGTTCGTCGAGGACCTGTGTCTTGGTGGGACTGCCGTTGACGACGAAGGTGCCGCTCAGACCTGCGGCGAAGTTGGCCCCGGCCAGACCCAGGATGTCGCGGTTGACGTCGGCGGACTCTCCCCTGCGCTGGGCGAATCCGCGGGCGGTGGCGGCGCTCTGCGCGAGGATGACGATGGTGCAGCCGAAGGCGACGGTCGAGGCGGTACCGATGTCGGTGAAGCCGGGGCCGTCGGGCAGGCCCAGTTCGGGCAGGCCGGCGCTCACCTTACCGACAACCGACACGTCCTCGTCCCAGCCGAAGATCCACACCGCGGCGATCGCGCCGGCCACCAGGACGAACGGGATCGGCAGCCGGGGTGCCAGCCGTTTACCGAGGATCAGGGTCAGCAACGCCACGACGGACAGCAGACAAGCCCAGATGTCGATGTCGTCGACTCCCCTGGCGATGGCGAGCCAGCGATTCCAGATCTGATCCTCGTGGGTGTCGGAGATGCCGAGCATCGTCGGCAGCTGCCCGGTCATCACGGTGATCGCGGTGCCGGCGAGAAATCCGGTGAGTACCGCCGTGGACAGGAAGTCGCCGAGGAACCCGAGCCGCAGGACCCACGCCGCGGCCAGCATCGCCCCGGTCACCAGCGCGATCAGACCCGCCCACTGCAGCCACTCGTCCGAACCGGCGCGCAGTCCCGCCACCCCGAGCCCGGCGATGCCGGACGAGAGCAGCGCCGCGGTGGCCGAGTCGGCGCCGACCACCATCAGCCGCGACGATCCGATGAGCACGAACACGATGGTGGGCAGGATGATCGTGTACAGACCGGCCACCACCGGGACCTGGGCGATGGCGCCGTAGCCCAGGCATTCCGGAATCGCGATGGCGGCCAGGGTCACCCCGGCGAGCACGTCGCGGCCCAACCACTGGGTGCGGTATCCGACGAGCGAGGGCGGCGCCACGGACCGCAGCAACCCACGGCCACGTGAGCCCCGGCCCCACTGCGCCAGTTTCGCCAGGGCCGGGCGCGGCGCCCCTGAGTCACTCACCTACCGGACGTTACGCGTGGTCCCGGCGAAATACCCTGGATGTTGGTCCGCTTCGGGTCTTTCGACCCATACGGGTGTTCGCCGGGCCAGGCGTCTGCGCGCATGCGGGTGTGTCAGTGACCGCGCGCGATCCACTCCTCCAGATGCGGGGCCTCGTCCACGATCGACGTGCCCTCGCCGTGACCGGTGTACACCTTGGTCTCCGGATCGAGTGTGAAGATCTTGTCGCGGATCGATTCGATGATCGTCGGGAAGCTCGAGAACGAGCGTCCCGTCGCGCCCGGACCGCCGTGGAAGAGTGTGTCGCCGCTGAACAGAATGCCGGCCTCCGGCGCGTACACCACACACGAACCCGGCGAATGCCCCGGCGTGTTGATCACCGTGAGTTCGGTTCCGGCAACCGAGATCCGTTGTCCGTCTTCAAGATCGACGTGCGCGACATCGGGATGGGTCTGGTTCCAGAGCATGTCGTCGCCGGGGTGCAGCAGGATCGGCGCGCCGGTGGCCCGCGACAGCTCCGGGGCCACAGTCACGTGGTCGTTGTGCCCGTGCGTCAACACGATCGCCTTCACGGTGCGATCACCGACCGTCTCCAGAATCGGCGCCGCGTTGTGTGCGGCATCGATGATGACGACCTCGTTCTCGTCGCCGATCACCCAGATGTTGTTGTCGACGTCCCACGTGCCGCCGTCGAGTGAGAACGTGCCGGAGGTGACGACACTCTGAACCCCGAAGGTCATCGGATCTCCACCACCGAACGCAGCACCTTGCCGGCCTTCATCGCGTCGAACGCAGCTTCGACGTCGTTGATCCCGATGCGTTCGGTGACGAACTTGTCCAGCGGCAGACTGCCCTGCTCGTACAGGTCGATCAGCATCGGGAAGTCGCGTTCGGGCAGGCAGTCGCCGTACCACGACGACTTGAGCGCACCGCCGCGCGAGAAGAAGTCGACCAGCGGCAGCTCGAGTCTCATCTCCGGCGTCGGCACACCCACCAGCACGACGGTGCCGGCCAGGTCGCGGGCGTAGAACGCCTGCTCGTACGTCTCCGGACGACCCACGGCATCGACGACGACGTCGGCGCCGTTGCCGTCGGTCAGCTCCTGCACGGCCGCGACCACGTCATCGACCTCGGCGCCGTTGATCGTATGCGTGGCGCCGAGCCCGACGGCCCAGTCGAGCTTGGCCGGGTCGCGGTCGATGGCGATGATCGTGGTGGCCCCAGCCAGCTTGGCGCCGGCGATCGCGGCATCGCCCACGCCGCCGCAGCCGATGACGGCGACCGAATCGCCGCGGCCCACGTTGCCGGTGTTCATCGCGGCGCCGAGGCCGGCCATCACGCCGCAGCCGAGCAGACCGGCGACGGCCGGGTCGGTCTCCGGGTTGACCTTGGTGCACTGCCCCTCGTGGATCAGGGTCTTCTCGATGAACGCGCCGATCCCGAGTGCCGGGCTCAGCTCGGTGCCGTCGGTCAACGTCATCTTCTTGCTCGCGTTGAAGGTGTCGAAGCAGTACCACGGGCGGCCCCGCTTGCAGGCCCGGCACTGTCCGCACACGGCCCGCCAGTTGAGGATGACGAAGTCGCCGACCTCGACATGCGTGACGGCCTCACCCACTGTCTCGACGATGCCCGCGGCCTCGTGGCCGAGGAGGAACGGGTATTCGTCGTTTATGCCGCCGTCGCGGTAGGCGAGGTCGGTGTGGCACACCCCGCACGCCGCGATCTTCACGATCACATCGTTGGGACCCGGGTCGGGAACCACGACGTCGACGACCTCCGTCGCCGCTCCCTTGGCTCGTGAGATGACACCTTTGACGGTCTGTGACATGCGAGGTTCCTTCCGCGACGCTGTGGCGATGACACTGTGGTGATGCAGGGCTTCCCCCAGCCTAGACAAGTGTCCAGTCTTCTGCGTCCAGAACCCTTCAGTCAGGCCCCCTTCAGTCAGGCCCCGTCGGGGCAAGGCACCCGTCAGTTGAGAGCTTTCGTCAGCTGCGCCTTGGTCATCGACGAATATCCTGAGATCCCCCGGGCCTTGGCCTGTACACGCAGTTCGGCAACGGTCGGACCGCCGCGTGCCGGTGCCTTCTTGTTCTTCGTCCCGGCGTCCTTCTGCGCAGTGTCTTTCTGCGCAGTGCCCTTATTGTCGGTGTTCTTGTGGGTAGCGCTCTTATTAGACGAATCCTTTTGTGCACCAGATGCTTTCGTGGGAGTGGCGGCAGATTCGGCTTTTCCGGCGGCGGCCTTCGTTCCGCCGACCTTGCGAGCCGGGGCCTTCGCCGGCACGGCCTTGCTGTCGGCGCGTTTCGCCGGCGCGGCCTTGTCCGCACGGGTCTTGCTCGCGTCGGCCCTACTCGTGGTGGCCTTGCTCGCGTCGGCCTTACTCGCAGTGGCCTTACTCGCGGTGGCCTTGCTCGCGGTGGCCTTGCTCGAACCGGTTTTGCTCGTGGCGGCCTTGGTCGGAGCGGCCTTGCTTGGAGCGGCCTTGCTTGGAGCGGCCTTGCTTGGAGCAGCCTTGCTTGGAGCAGCTTTGGTTGGAGCGGCTTTGGTCGGAGCGGCCTTGCTTGCGGTGACCTTGCGAGCCGGGGTCTTCTTCGCCGGCGACGACTTCACCGGGGCTTCCTCCACAGGGGCTTCCTTCACGGACACCGCGTCCTTCGCCGGCGCCGCTTCCTTCGCCGGCGCAGCAACCTCGGCCGGCGCAGCAACTTCGGCCGCGGGCTTCGTCACGAGCTGGGTGACGGAGGCAAGGGGGCCGGAGTCGCTTTTGCGGAAGGGCAGGGATGCCAGCAGATCGCTACGCAGTGCCGAGATGTCCTGCTCGGCTTTGCGGAAACGCTTGCGCGCCAACTTGTCCGCATGCCTGGCCTGTTTGGTGACCTTGGCGAGCTCACCGCGCAGTCGGGTGACCTCGACCTCCAGCCGCCCGATGATCTTGTTCTTCTTCGACATATAAAGGATCCATTCATCACGGGTACGGACGCAACACCGGCAGCATCGCCGATGCTGCGTGCAGCGTAACCAGCCACCGACCGGTTGCGAGGGAATACCTGCCGACCACATCCGCCGACGACTCTTGGGAGACACGTCAGGACACGCCACGTAACCGAAGGGTCTAACCTCAGCCGGGATCGGGTGGTATGCGGACCGGTGCCGGTAGGATGTTGCACGGCCAGTCTGCAACGACCAGCCATTTCGCGTGGCGCCTGGCCGCCCACAGACGATTGGAATTGCGATGTCACTCCCCGACCACTCGCAGCCACCGCCGTGGCTCCGGTCAGTCGACAACCCCGCGCCGGACCCGCAGCCCCAGAACTCGGCCCGTTCCGGGCCGGTGGGCCTAGGTCCGATGGCAGTCCCCATACAGGCGATTCCCGATCCGCCTGCCGACCAGGCCGGCGTCGTCGGGTCCGCCACCGGGCAGCGCCCGGTGGAACCTGAACCCGGCCAGCCCGAGCGCCAGGTGACCGCAGACCAGGCCGCGCCCGAGTTCCGGAGCCCCACCGCGTCCCCGCGGTCGGCCGGTCAATCGGCTCCGTACCAGGTCACCGGTCGCAAAGCTCAGATCCCGGGCCCCGAAGCGCCGGTCGCCGGTCCTGAATTCCCTGCCCCGCCCGGCTATCCACAGTCACACGCACCGCACACGTCCCAGGTCTACCCACAAGCACAGCAGTACTCACAGGCCCAGCAGTATTCACAAGCACAGCAGTACTCACAAGCACAGCAGTACCCTCAACCCCACCAATACCAGCAGCCGTATTCGTCGCCGGCCGGGCAGGCGCCCATGACCGGCTCCGTTCCGGCACCGACCACTGCGAACCAGTCCGGTACGCCGGCGGTTGCGACCGAGCGACCATCAGACCCAAGGCCCGATTACCGCGGCGGCAGGTATTCCGGTGGGTGGCGCGAGAAGCTCCGCGCCGCGTCGGGTGGCTTGATCACCTTCGGGGCGAGCAAGACCGATCAGCAACTGTCGATGCTCGTGCAACGTGCCCGCACCCCTATCCACGGAGACTTCCGTCTCGCGGTCATGTCGGTGAAGGGCGGTGTCGGAAAGACGACCACCACAGTGGGGTTGGGTTCGGCATTCGCGTCCCTGCGCGGCGACAGGGTGATCGCGGTCGATGCCAACCCCGACTTCGGGACGCTCGCCCGGCGGATCCCCGAGCAATCGACGGCCACGGTGCGCACATTGCTGGCCGACGAGAACCTGTGCCGGTACACCGATGTGCGGCGGCACACCAACCAGGCAGCGAGCCGGCTGGAAGTGATTGCTTCCGAACGTAATCCGGCTATGTCCGAATCGTTCGACGCGAACGATTACCGGCAGGTCATCGCAATCTTGCAGTCGTACTACAACATCATCATCACCGACTGCGGTACCGGCGTGGTGAATTCGGCGATGGAGGGTGTGCTCGAGATGGCCGATGCCATCATCGTCGTTACCACACCCGCCGTCGATGGCGCGCAAAGCGCCGCGGCCACACTGGATTGGCTTGAGGCACACGGATATCAGCGGCTGGTCAGGGAGTCGGTGGTGGTGATCTCCGCGGCACGTCCGGGCGGCGCGGCCATCGACGTCAACGCGCTCACCGACCACTTCCTGGGCCGGGTGCGGGCGGTTCAGGTGATCCCGTATGACGATCACCTGGCCACCGGATCGTATATCGACCTCGACCAGATGGACCGGCGCACCCGCACCGCCTTCCTGGAACTCGCTGCCACCGTGGCTGATTCCTTCGGCCCGATCGGACCCCTGTCGGCACCCCAGGGTTGGTCACCGAACGAGCAACGACGCCGGTAACGCGGTCCGAATCCGGCAATCGGATAGATTCGACTGTGGGACTGACACCGACGGACAGGCCCAGCACACGAGGGGGAGCGACCCGATGGGCACACGCGACGACACAACCACTGATCACACCGCCGATGCGGCGGGGTCACAGAGCTCAGATCAGTCGCCTCCGGTTCCGTCTCAGCGCTTCGGACCGGTGAGTTTCCCCGACCTGCCCCCCGTGCCCGAACCGGATTCCCTGCTCGAACCGATTGAGGCCGAGGTGGTTCCGCTTCCCACTGACGAGCGCCCACACCGCGGCTCGGCCGGCGGGCCCGTCCCCTTCGCCGACCAGGTGCCCGCAACCGAACAGGTGCTGCCCAGTTGGGTACCCAGGGGAGACAACGCCGAGGCTCCGCCGACGGCGTACGTACCGCCGTGGGCCGGCCAGGACAATTCCACCGCCGGACACCCCGGTACAGGCGGCTTCAACACCGGTGGGTTCGGCGCCGCCTCCTCAGTCAATGGGTCCCCCGGTACCGGGCCGTTCAGCGGAGGGTTTCCGGCCGCCACCGGGCCACAGCCTGCGCAGCCGAATGTTCCGCCGTATCCGGACGGGTCCGAGCAGACGACAGTCATCCCCCCTGTCGCTCCCCCGGCCGGCTTCGACCACTCCGAGACGCGACACGACCAAACTGGACACAATCACGTCGAATCTCCTGTACTACAAGGAGATTCACGTCCCCTCGACGATGGCACCCTCGTCAAACGTGAACGCCAGGCGCCGCGGAAGGGCTGGCGGCGCGCCGTGTACAAGGCGACCGGCGGTACCATCAACCCGCGCAACCCGCGATCGGAGGTGTATCGCGAGAAGCTGGTGTCGGCGATCCGGACGCCGCTGGCCGGCGATTACCGGATCGCGGTGCTCTCACTCAAGGGTGGCGTCGGAAAGACCACTACCGCAATCGCTTTGGGTTCCACGCTGGCATCACTGCGCGGCGACCGAGTGATCGCCGTCGATGCCAACCCCGACCTGGGAACGCTGGCGCAACGCCTACCGCGCGAGACCGATTCCACGGTGCGCGATCTGCTCGCCGACCGAAACCTCAACCGCTACTCCGACATCCGTGAGCACACCTCCCAGGCCCCGAGCCGTTTGGAAGTTCTTGCCTCCGAACGTGATCCGGCCGCCGCGGAGGCGTTCAACGACGAGGAGTACCGAGGCGTGCTCGGTATTCTGCAGCGCTTCTACAACATCATCATCACCGACTGCGGTACCGGATTGAGCAACTCGGTGATGAAAGGCGTTCTGGATACCGCTGATTCGATAATCGTGGTCTCCTCCCCCGCCATCGACGGCGCACGCAGCGCGGCATCGACCCTCGATTGGCTCGACGCGCACGGCTTCGGTCGGCTGGTGTCGTCGGCGATCGTCGTGATCAGCTCGTCGCGGCCGGGATCGCCGAATGTGGATATCGAGCAGATGACCGAGTACTTTTCGGCGCGCTGCCGGGCTATCCGGCTGGTCGGGTTCGACGATCACCTGGCCGAGGGTGCCGACGTGGATCTGAATCTGATGAGCAAGTCCACGAGGATGGCGTTCATGGAGCTCGCGGCCACCGTCGCGACCGACTTCACGAACCCCCGGCACCGGTAGTCCCGACGGCCGAGCACCCAATGCTGTTCGGGAATGCCAACCACCCCGTCGAAGTGGTTCTCAGATGACGCCTAGGGCCAGCATCGCGTCGGCGACCTGGATGAAACCACCGATGTTGGCGCCGACCACATAATTGCCTGGCGCACCGTATTCTTCGGCGGTGTGCAGGCAGCGGTCGTGGATGCCGCGCATGATGTCGGCGAGGCGTTCCTCGGTGTGCTCGAAACTCCACGAATCGCGAGATGCGTTCTGCTGCATCTCCAGTGCGCTGGTGGCCACACCACCGGCGTTGGCGGCCTTACCCGGTGCAAACAACACACCGGCGTCGGTGAACAGCCGAATGGCCTCGGGGGAGCAGGGCATGTTGGCGCCCTCGGCGACGATGGTGACGCCGTGGTCGATGAGCTGTTTGGCATCCTTGCCACCGAGTTCGTTCTGCGTGGCGCACGGAATCGCTATGTCGGCGGGCACATCCCAGATACTGCCGCCGCCAACAAATTTCACATTCTCACCGCGCAGGCGCGCATAGTCGACAATCCGGCCCCGTTGAATCTCCTTGACTTCCTTGAGAACGTCGAGGTCGATCCCGAGTTCATCGACCACATAGCCGGACGAGTCCGAACACGCGACGACGGTGCCGCCGAGCTCGTGCACTTTTTCGATGGCGTAGGTGGCGACATTGCCCGAGCCGGACACCACCACCCGTTTGCCCTCCAGGGAATCGCCCTTGGCCTTGAGCATTTCATGGACGAAGAACACGGCTCCGAAACCCGTTGCCTCCGTGCGCACCTGGGAACCACCCCAGGCCAGGCCCTTGCCGGTGAGCACACCGGACTCATAGCGGTTGGTGATGCGTTTGTACTGTCCGAAGAGGTAACCGATCTCGCGCCCGCCCACACCGATGTCGCCGGCGGGAACATCGGTGTATTCGCCTATGTGCCGGTACAACTCGGTCATGAACGATTGGCAGAAGCGCATCACTTCGGCGTCGGAACGGCCCTTGGGATCGAAGTCCGAACCGCCCTTGCCGCCGCCGATCGGCAGGCCGGTGAGCGCATTCTTGAAGATCTGCTCGAAGCCCAGGAATTTGACGATGCCCAGATACACGCTGGGATGAAAACGCAGGCCGCCCTTGTACGGTCCGAGTGCCGAATTGAATTCGACCCGGAAACCGCGGTTGACGTGGATCTGGCCGGCGTCGTCGATCCACGGCACCCGGAAGATGATCTGCCGTTCGGGCTCGCACAGCCGGGTGATCACCGCGGCGTCGGCATAGTGCGGATGCTTGTCGACGACGGGGGAGAGGCTGTCGAACACCTCGGTGACGGCCTGATGGAACTCGGCCTCGCCGGGATTGCGCTGGAGTACCTGCTCGTACAGATTCTGGAGTTTCGCGTGCACCGTTGATCCCTTCCGAATCGCCCCGCTCGTACGGGTCCTTCTCGCGAGCGGTCAGGTTTTACCGGGTGTTTACACGGCAGTGACTCCGAGATTACCTCTGTATACAGCGGCGCCGGAAGGCAGGTCAGTTGCCCTCAGAACGACGCGCGGCCCACCATTTGAGCAGTTCGGCCTCCGCCTCTTCACGGGGGAGCGGGCCGCGGTCCAGGCGCAGCTCCTTGAGGTACTTCCACGCCTCGCCGACCTCCGGGCAGGGCTCCAGACCCAGCAGTTCCATGATCGCGTTGCCGTCGAGATCCGGCCGGACTCGACCGAGATCCTCGGCAGCCTTGAGTTCGGCGATGCGTCGCTCGAGGTCGTCGTAGCTCTCCTGCAAGCGCCGGGCGCGATGCTTGTTGCGGGTGGTGCAGTCGGCGCGCACGAGCTTGTTGAGTCGATCGAGCAGGTCACCGGCGTCGGTGACGTAACGGCGTACGGCCGAATCGGTCCAGGCACCGTCGCCATAGCCGTGGAACCGCAGATGCAGGAAGACCAGGGTCGCGACGTCCTCGACCGTCGCCTTCGGATACTTGAGCGCCCGCATCCGCTTGCGCACCATCTTGGCGCCCACCACCTCGTGGTGATGGAAGCTCACACCGCCGCCCTCCTCGTGCCTCCTGGTGGCGGGTTTGCCGATGTCGTGCAGCAGCGCCGCCCAGCGCAGCACCGGGTCGGGATCGGATTCCTCGAGGTCGATCGCCTGCCGCAGCACGGTGAGGGAGTGCTGATAGACGTCCTTGTGCTGGTGGTGCTCGTCGATCGTCAGCTTCATGCCGGGGATCTCCGGAATGACCCGTTCGGCCAGACCGGTGTCGACCATGATCTCCAGACCCTCGATCGGATGCTCGCCGCAGATCAGTTTGTCGAGCTCGACGCGGACCCGTTCGGCGGTGATGCGCTCGATTTGTCCGTTCATCTCCGCGATGGCGTCGATGACGCGCGGTGCGAGCCGGAAACCCAGCTGGGACACGAACCGCACCGCACGCAGCATCCGCAGCGGGTCGTCGTCGAACGACTCCTGCGGGGTGGCCGGGGTGTCGATGACGCCGGCGAGCAGCGCGGTCATACCGTCGAGCGGGTCGCAGAACTCCTGCGCGCCGTCCGGCCCGATGCGCACCGCCATCGCGTTGATCGTGAAATCGCGACGGACCAGATCACCGTCGAGGGTGTCGCCGAAGGTGACCACGGGGTTGCGGCCGACCCGGTCGTAGGCCTCGGCACGGTAGGTGGTGATCTCGATCGTCAGGCCGCCCTTGCGGACGCTGACGGTGCCGAACTCGATGCCGGTATCCCAGATGGCGTCCGCCCAGCCGGTGACCAGCGCGACGACCTCGTCGGGCCGGGCACCCGTGGTGAAGTCCAGATCCTCGGAGAGTCTGCCGAGCACGGCGTCACGCACCGACCCACCGACCAGGAACAGGTCGTGGCCGGCGTCGGTGAACAGCGCGCCGAGCGGCACCAGGACGTCGGAGTATCCGCGCAGCGCGATCGCCGCCGCGGCCAGCAGCCTGGTGCGGCGTTCCTCGAAATGGGGGAAATCCGGAGTATCGGGACCTGTCACGTCTGGTCAGACTACCGGGACCGGGCAATCAGGTTTTCTGTGCGGGTTTTACGGGTTCTCCCTGCGGGTTTACTCGGCACACACGCGCGACACGCCCGATGGCAAAGTGGATTCGGGGAACAACGTGCTACCCAAAAGTCACTCGTGTCACACACGTAACAGCTGAGGCCGCCTCAGTATTTGTCCACAGCCGGAGCCATCCAGGCAAACGGTCGGTGACCAGCGGCTAGCATCAGGAACGTGTCCACCGATTCGTCTACCCGCCGTCACGACGGCCCCGCCGACGCCGTCGGTCGCGGGCCGAGTCCGGCAACCCTTGCCCTGCGGGCGGGTAGCGCGATATCTCCGGCCACCTCCGTCACGCCTCCGCGTACCCTGCAATCAGCGAAAACGCATTCGGCCGATGCCCTCGGAGCCGCACGTGCACCCATCCCCAACGGCCACCACAGCGATGCGGCCAACGGCCGCCAGGGTGATGCGCAAAGTGTCCACCGCAACGGGGACCAGCGCAAGAGCGCCGGCGGTGACGCGGTCAGGTCTCCCGGGGATGGGGTTCCGGGTGGTGCGGCTCCCGGTGGCGAGGCTCCCGGTGACGAATCAGATCGGGCCGCACCGGCCGGGCGGCGGTCACGACGCTCACGTCGCGGCAGGCGCCGCGCGCGTCGCTCCCCGGGTCAGACGAACCCCGAACAGAGCACCGGCGCCGCGCAGGCAGCCGGCGCGAGCGCCACACAACCCGCATCCGACGACGCTCCCGCCCCGCGCAGGGTTCCCAAGCCCGGGCCGCACAACGCACCGGACCGCACCCCGGCCGCGGATACTCCCGCAACGGCCCTGCCACCAGCAACCCAGACCCCAGACTTGACCGCTCCGGTGGCCCAGGACGCGACCGAGCGGCCGAGCGGACCCACCGCGCGCGACCAGCCCCGCAGACGCAAGGCACGACGCCCCTCACCGTCGTCGATGCCGCGGCGGAGCGGACCTGTGAACTACACCACCGAATCGGTCATCGATGAGCGGGCCGCCTCGCATGTCCAGTCGGCGGTCACCCCCGCCCGTCCGGTGTCCCCGGGCGCCCATGGCGCTGTGGCCCCGGGCGCCCATGGCGCTGTGGCCGACGCCTACGACCCGAGCCCCACGCAGGGGAAGCCGGTCGTTCCCGACGCAGGCCCTCGCCACGACGGTCGCGGCGTGCCGGACCGCATCGGGAGCCGACCCGAGAAGCCCGCCTCCGGAAACGGGACACGACAGACGAAGCCGTCGGACCTTGTGACCCGGGCAGCCGCGATCACCAGGAAGGGCCCCACCCCGGACTACCGTGAACCCTCGGCCGCCGGACAATCGGACCGCATACAAGACGACAGCACCACAGCCGACGACAGGGTCAGGCCCGAGGGCAAGGGCGGACGCAACCGGCGCCGTGCCGCCACCAATAATCCTGTGACCGACCAAGGCGCGGCCAAGCTTCGCACCGTGCGCGAGACGTCGGCCGGTGGCCTGGTGATCTCGGGCAGTCTCGACAACCCGGTCGATGACCTGTGCGCCGTCCTCATCGGCCGCGTCGACCGGCGTGGCCGGATGATGTGGTCACTGCCCAAGGGCCATATCGAAACCGGCGAGACCGCCGAACAGACCGCGATCCGCGAGGTCGCGGAGGAGACCGGTATCGCGGGCACCGTGGTCGCCCCGCTCGGGAAGATCGACTACTGGTTCGTCAGCGAGGGCAGACGCATCCACAAGACTGTGCATCATTACCTGCTGCGCAGCATCGGGGGAGAGCTGTCGGACGCCGACTACGAGGTCAGCGAGGTGGCGTGGGTGCCGTTGCGCGAACTCCCGCGCCGGCTCACGTACTCTGACGAGCGTCGGCTCGCCCGGATGGCACGTGGTGTCATCGCCGATCTCGCGGCCGACCCGTTCCGGCTGGCCAAGTCCGAGGCCGAGAGCATCCGCACCGAACCCAACGCCTATGAGAAAGCCGCCGCCGCACGCAATCAGCGCCGCAACGACCCGACACCATCGGCCCGGTCGCGGCGCAGGCGCAGGCGAGCGCGGCGTCCCACGGCCGGCGATGCCTGACGGAGTAGGCACCCAAGGCCGGGTCCCGGTTCGGGTCAGTGCCGTCCTGGAGGCCGTTCTGACTCTCGTGGCCGTCCTGACGCTTGTGCTCCTCTCGTCGGCCGGGGCACCGGCACTGGCCGAACCGTCCCCGATTCCCGGCACGGGGTCACCTGGCTCGACCCCGGCGCCCGAGAGCCGGCCGCCCACCTCCGAGATCCCCGACATCGATACCTCGCGCAGCAACAGATCCGGGGACAGGTCCGGCGGTCCGGCGAAGAGCGACGGGGCCACCGTCTTCGCCCGCGTCGATATCGGCTCCATCACGCCGACACTGGTCACGACGGCAGGCCCGGCCACCGTGTCCGTCAGCGGTGTCGTCCGCAATACCGGCGACCGGCCGCTGCGGACGGTCGCGGTCCGACTCGAGCGCGGTGATCGGGTCACCGACGCCGCCGGTCTGCGTACCGCCCCGGCGGCCGACGTGCTGCCGGTGAGTGTCGCCGGACCGTTCCGGCAGGTCGCCACCGCCCTGCAACCCGGCGGACAGACCGGTTTCAGCCTGACGCTGCCGCTGTCGCGGGGTGGGCTGGAGATCGCCGCGGCCGGGGTCTACCCGATCACCGTGAACGTCAACGCCACACCCGACTACGGCGCGGCCGCCCGGGTCGCCGACTCGACGACTCTGCTGCCGGTGCTGTCGTTGCCACCCGACGAGGCCCGGGCCGAGCAATACGTCTACCCGGACGCCGGCGACACCGACGAGGACACCGACGGGGGCGATGCCGAGGGCCCCACGCCGCGGTTCGACGGATCAATACCCGCCGACAGGTCCAATCCCTCCCGGATGACGATGCTGTGGCCGCTGGCCGCCCCACCCCAGCTCGCCCCGGGGACGCTCGGCGGGCGGACCGAGCCGGTAAGGCTGATCAGCGATGATCTTGCCGCCTCGCTGGCGCCCGGGGGACGGCTCTACCGCAGCCTCGACGCCCTGCATTCGCTGGTACCGGTCCGGACACCGAGCGTCGTCAACACGCCCACGCCGACCGGACCTACCACCGGCGCACCCGGCCCGGATGCGGCCGGCCCTGGAACATCGGGCTCGCGGACACCGGGGCAACCGCCGTCGGCGACGCCGTCACCTCCCGGTAGCACGGAATCCACAGGGCCGGAATCCACAGCGGCAACCCAGCAGAACACACCCGATCACAAAGCAAGCCGCGCGGCGCTGCGCAAGAGCGTCTGTTTGGCCGTCGACCCAGATCTGCTGGTCACGGTGCGGGTGATGTCGACCGGGTACGTCATCTCCCGGGACCCGTCGTCACCGACATCCGAAACCACACCCGGCGAGGGCACTGCGGTGGCCGCCCAGTGGCTGGCGACCCTCAAACAGCTCGCCGGTGAACTGTGTGTGGTGGCGCTGCCATTCGCGTCGGCCGATCTGGGCTCGCTCGCCCGGGTGGACAACGCCGGGCTCACCGCGGCCGCATTGACCAGTCCGGCAGACATCGTCGACTCGATCCTCGGGGTCAAGAGCGTCCGCGGTATCGCCATCCCCGCCATCGGCGCGATCGACGACGCGGGCGCGGGTGTCCTCAAATCGGCGACCGTGACGAAGGCCGTGTCGTCGGCGGCGACGCTGACACCGGATCGCGATCCCGACCCGAGCGGCCGCTACCAGGTCGGCGACATCAGAGTGCAGACCACGGACGCCCCGGTGACCGCGGCGCTGGGCGCGATGGGCACCGCGCCCACCACACCTGTGCTCACCCCGAGTTCCCAGCTCGTCGACCTCGACCGGGAATCAGCGGTCAGCAGGCGGCAGTCCGCGACGGCGGCGCTGGCGTTCGCCGCGCTCACGCTGCCGCACAGCGGTGCGGCCACCACTGATCAGCAGGTCACCGACCCGCAGGTCACGCAGTTGCCGGTGAGCGGCCGCAGCCAGTTCATCGTGCCGCCGATCTACTGGTCACCCACCGAGGCCGACGCCGACGCCCTGCTCACGACGGCGACCGCCCTGCTCGACGCCGGAGCGGCCACCCCCGAAGGCCTCCACGCCGTGGTCACCGAACTCGACACCGCCCGGCGGATCGGTCGGCTGCACGCTCCACAAGGCAAACCCAGCCCCTCCCGCGGCTGGTGGGTGGTCTCCCATGCCCAGGCCGCGGCCATCAGCGCGCACACCGACCTGAGTCTGCAGTTGCAGGCGTCACTGGTGCGCTCCGCCGACGTCGAGGCGACCCCCGAACGTTATCTGGCGCCGCTACGCGAGGATCTGCTGCGGTCGTTGCGCAGCCCGGACCACGACACCGCGTCCGAACGGACCGCACTCGGGGCCCATCGCGACCGATGGGTGTCCGCGGTCAACTCGACGCTGACCCGGATGCGCGGGTCCGTCACCATGCTCGACCCCGGCGGCCGATATACGCTGGCATCCGAACGCAGCCCGATCCTGCTGGTCGTCCGCAACGACCTGGCGCTGCCCATCCGGGTGTTGCTCAAGATCGATGCGCCTGCCGAACTCAATATCGGCGACGTCGGTGCGATGGAGATCCCGGCCCGCGGCACCCGGCAGATCCAGTTGCCCGCGAACGCCGATTCATCGGAGGCCACGTCGGTCTCCATCGGCCTGACAACGGCGACCGGCCTCGCCCTCGGGCAGCCGATCACCATCTCTGTGCACTCCAACGCATACGGCAAGCCACTGTTCTATACGACGATCGTGGCTGCGGTGCTACTGGTGGCGCTGGTGGCGCGGCGGTTGTGGCACCGTTTCCGGGGCCAGCCCGATCCGGCCGATGCCGATCGGCCCGAGGCCGACGACCATGACCGGGAACTCGCGGCGAGCACATACGAATTTCGCCGCGAGTCATCCGAACACACCGGGGGTCCGGATCAGTACCGTCAAGACGACACACCGGGCCGGGCCGGACCCGAACCGCCCGGCGACCGGCCACCGGAAGACGAGACCCCAGAAGACCAAACCCCAGAAGACCAAACCTCCGAAGATCGTGGAGACGACGCGTGAGCCCTCAACGACCCAACCCTCCCGCCGGAGGTCCCGACCGGCCGGGCGAGCACGCCGCGCCGCCCGGACCCGTACGGGGTCAGCCAGGCGTCCCGCAGGGTCGGGCCGGTGATGGGGGAGTCGTACGGGGGAACGGGCGGCCGGAGCCGCAGCGAGGCGGTCGGCCCGACCAGCGCAGCATCCGACCGCAGGACCGGATACCGGGCCCCGCACGCACGCCGGCACCGGCTCCACGTGCCCGCATCCAGCCCGGTCCGCAGAGTCCCCAGCAGGTTCCGCCCGGCAAGCCGTCGACGCCGGGGCTCAATCGCAGGCCGCCGGCCGCACCACCGATGAGCAGTCGCCCTGCGGCCCGGCAACCGGAGCCACCTCGACAGGTGCCCCCGCAGCTGGGACCCCCACAACAGAAACCTCCACAACAGGGCCTGCCGCAACCGGCGCCCATCCGGCAGCGACGTGCCGAGCGCCCGCCCGTCGGCACGAGTGCGAAATCCCCGGGTGCGAAATCACAGCAGCCGGGCATACCCCTGCCGAACCCGACAGGCCCGAACCCGGCAGGTGACGACACCCGGTCCGGTGCCGCACCGGCCGGAAACACACTGCTCAAGCGTCCGAACACAAACGGCAAGACCTCGTCCGAGACACCGCCCGAGGACTCGGACTCATCGATCCTCAAGACCGGCGGATCGATCGCACTCGCGACCCTGTTCAGCCGGATCACCGGTTTCCTGCGCACGGTCCTGATCCTGGCAATGCTCGGTCCGGCGCTGGCGTCGGCGTTCCAGGCGGCCGACGTGCTGCCCAACATGATCGCCGAGGTCGTGCTCGGCGCCGTGCTCACCGCGATCGTGATCCCGCTGCTGGCCAGAGCCGAGGCCGAGGACCCCGATGGTGGAGTCTCGTTCACCAACAAGATCTTCACCCTGGTGATGGTGGTGCTCGGGGTGGCGACCGTCGTCGCCGTCATCGCCGCGCCGGTGCTGACGTACCTCAACGTCGGCGACGGCAAGGTGGACCGACAACTGGCGACGGCGCTGGCCTATCTGCTGTTGCCGGAGATCCTGTTCTATGGCCTGACCGCGTTGTTCATCGCGATCCTGAACATGCGCGGGTACTTCAAGCCCGGTGCGTGGGCGCCGGTGCTCAACAACATCGTGCAGATCTCGACGCTGGTGCTATACGCGCTGATGCCCGGCGAGATCACCGTCAACCCGGTCCGGATGACGGACCCGCAGCTGCTTGTCCTGGGTCTGGGCTGCATGTTCGGCGTCGTCATGCAAGCCATGATCCTGGTTCCGTGGCTTCGCCGCGCCGGGGTCAAGCTGCGCTTCGAGTGGGGTATCGACGCCCGGCTGCGCAAGTTCGGCAACATGGCGGTCGCCATCGTCGCCTATGTGCTGGTGCTGCAGGTCGGCATGATGATCACCTACCGGATCGCCGCGTCGGCCACTGCGGAGGGCATCAGCGCCTACTTCACGCACTGGCAACTGCTGCAGTTGCCGTACGGCGTGCTCGGCGTGACCATCCTGACTGCGATCATGCCGCGGCTCTCGCGCAACGCCGCCGCCGAAGACCACAAGGCCGTCGTCGACGACATGTCGCTGGCGACACGGCTGACGATGGTGTCGCTGGTGCCGATCGTCGCGTTCATGACGTTCTTCGGCCCCGCCATCGCGATCGCGGTGTTCAACTTCGGCCAGTACGACCTCGACGCCGCCGATCAACTCGGTTCGGTGCTGTCCTGGGGCGCGTTCACGCTGATCCCGTATGCGATGACGCTGGTGCAGCTGCGGGTGTTCTACGCCCGCGAGGATCCGTGGACCCCGACGGTGATGGTGGTGGGTATCACCGGCGTGAAGGTCGCCTCGTCGTATGTGGGCACGGTGCTGTTCGATGACCCGGATCACGTCGTACGCTGGCTGGCGCTGTCGAACGGTCTCGGCTACCTCGTCGGCGCGATCGTCGGCCACCAGTTGCTGCGGCGGCGGCTCGGTTCCTTCCGGATGAAGGATGTGAATCGCACCACAGTGGTGACCATCGTGACGTCGGCCGCGGTCACCGCGGCGGTCTGGGCGATGGCCGAATTGTCGGGCCTGGCACATCTGTCGACCAGCCACGGCAAGATCGGGTCGCTCGGCTACCTCGCGATCACCGCGATGGTGGTCTTGGGCGTCGTGTACTCGGGACTCGCCGCATTCAAGGTGCCCGACGTCGTCGCGATCTTCGACGCCGTCCAGCGGCTGCTCGGCAGATTCGTCCCGGCACTGGCTCCCAAGACGCCGCCACCCGCCGATGACCTCGCCTCGCTCACCCTCCAGTTCCCGCGAGTCGGGAACGACGACGCTCTCCCGTACTCTGGTCAGGTACAGATCGTGCGCCGGTTCGACCGGGGCACCTCGAGCTGGCAATCGTATGCGGTGCATTCGGGTGGTGCGACCGGGATGCACGGTGCGTATGCCGCCAACCGGATGGTTCTGCCACCCGACACGAGATACCGCAGGAGAGGATTCGGGCACGTGAGTGAAACCAGCGCCCCCCAGGCACCGATGGTGCCCGAGACGTTGGCGGCGGATGCCGCCACGCACATCCCCTCCGCCCAGTCGATTCCTGATCGACCGATTCCTGATCCGGTATCACCCGCAACGGGAGCGTCCACACCGGGAATCGGGGCCGATGACGCCCCCACCAAGATCGTCGACATCACCGGGCAACAGACGCCCGAGGTAACTGAAACCCCGGCCGGGCCGCCGTCGGCTCCCGAGCCGGTGGTTCGCGGACCGCGGCTGATCGCGGGCGCAGCCGTCGCGGGTGGCCGCTACCGGCTACTCGAGGGCCATGGCGGCACACGGGGTCTGCAGTTCTGGCGGGCCCGCGACACCAACCTCGACCGCGAGGTCGCGCTGACCTTCGTCGATGCCGACCAGATGGCTCCGCCGCCCTCCCGTGGCGAGCAGATCAAGCCGTCCGATACCGGCCCGCAGGCGGTACTCGCCCGCACGCTGCGCCTCGGGCAGGTCAACTCACCGGGTGTCGCCCGTGTGCTCGACGTGGTCCGGGGCTCGTCGGGCGGCATCGTGGTGTCCGAATGGGTTCCCGGATCGTCGCTGTCGGAGGTAGCCCAGTCCGGTCCGTCGCCGATCGGCGCGGCACGTGCGGTGCGTGCGCTGGCCGCCGCCGCAGAGGCCGCACACCGCTCGGGCGGCGCGCTGTCCATCGACCATCCGAGCCGGATCCGCATCAGTTCCGACGGTAACGCGGTGCTTGCCTTCCCCGGCACTCTCGCCGGCGACGACAAGGCCTCCGACGTGCGCGGTCTGGGCGCTGTGCTGTACGCGCTGCTGCTCAATCGGTGGCCGCTCGACGCGGCAACCGGTTCGGAGGTGATCACCACCGCGGACACCACCGAGCAGGTCGGTGGCCTGGACGTGGCCGAGCCCGACAAGAACGGTGTTCCCGTCGAACCGCTCGATGCCCGCAAGGGGGTACCGTTCGAGATCTCGGCAGTCGCCGCCCGGGCCCTCGACGGCAACCGGGGCATCCGTACGGCGGCCACCGTGCAGCAGGTTCTCGACCAGGCCACGGTCGTTGACCTGAAGACGGATCTGCTGCCGGCGATCGACGGCGATCTGCCGCCGGTGTCGGTGACCGCGCGCAAGGCGGAGCCCGATCCGGGCAAACGCAACCTGGCGGTGCTGATCGGACTCGGCCTGGCCGTCCTGTTCATGGTGCTGGCGATTGTGGCGTGGGCGACCGGCATCTTCGGCGGCGACGACGAGGCGACCGACATCGACTCGATCCTGCCCACCACATCGGCACCCGCCACGCCTGCGAACGCGGCTCGGCCGGCGGCCGCCCCCACCCCGGCCGGACCGATCGGTCTGCGGTCGGTGACGCTCGCCGACTACTCCGGGCAACCCGCCGACGGCACGGTCTACCTGCCGAACGTGATCAGCGGCGCGGCGCCGCCGTGGCAGACCGACAACTACCAGGGCAGTCCGGCCTTCGGTGGACTCAAGACCGGTATGGGGCTGATGTTCGCGCTGAACAAACCGCAGGCGGTCAAGTCGGTCACGATCCGCACCAGCACACCCGGGTTCGATGTGTCGGTACGTTCGTCCGCATCGGCGACGCCGGGCGGGCTGGACAACACCCGCGAACTCGCGACGGTCCGCGTCGCCGACCGCACGACGACCATCCCGATCACCGGCGCGGCACCGACCAGCCACGTGCTGGTCTGGATCAAATCGTTGCCGCCGAGCCCCGACGGCGGGTACCAGGCAACCATCTCCCAGATCTCGATGACGGGGTAGCGCCTTTCGTATCCAGTTTCTCCCCAGACCCGGCCCACTGCGGCCGGGTCTTTTTGTATCTCCGGAATCTGCTGCGGCCCAAGCTATCCAGCGAGTTTGAGCCCGATTCGCAGCAGCGCTACCGGATTCGGGGGACCCCTTGCGCACGAAGCTATCCACAGAGTTGCCCACAACTGTGGATGGTGGGCTGCACCAACGGTTTACATATCACCGGGTGCACTAAGCTCTGAACAGGGAGCGGGGGAAGGGTGCAAGTGACCGGAGATGAAGAACTGCTGTACGCGCACGTGGCCGGTGATCCGGATGCGTTCACCGCGCTCATCGAACGTCACCACAGTCATCTGTGGGCGGTCGCCGTCCGCACCTGCGGTAACCCGCACGACGCGGCAGATGCCTTGCAGGAGGCCCTCATCAGTGCCTACCAAACTGCCGACCAATTCCGCGGTGAGGGCTCGGCAGGCGGTTGGCTGCACCGTATCGTCGTCAATTGTTCACTGGATCGATTGCGGCGCAACAAACTTCACCGGATCATCCCCATTGCCGACCCGGAAACCGCACCGTTTGCCGACCCCTCCGACCACATGGCCGGTGTCGATCTGTCCCTGTCGATCGGTGATGCCCTGCACCAACTCACCGACGAGCAGCGCGCCGTCATCATCGCCATCGATGTCGAGGGACTCCCCCTCGCCGAGGTCGCCCGGCGCCTCGATCTGCCCGTCGGCACCATCAAGAGCCGCAGTTCACGCGCCCGGGCCCGGCTCGCCCGGCTCCTCGGCCATCTCGTGGACCCCGACATGGACGTAGGAGGGATCGTCGATGCACGAGCACCCCAACCCACCTGACCCCAGCGCCAGACCCATGCCCGCCTACCCCGTCGAGTTGCTTGCCGACCTGCACGCGGGCATCGTCGACGAGGCCACGGCCGCACACATCCGCACACATCTCGACGACGACGCCAGGGCTGTCCTGGCGGCGCTCGATCGTACGGTCGCCGACCTCGCGGCCTGGCCGGTGGCGCCGGAGGAAGTGCCCGACGAGGTCCTCGCCAGGTCACGAACCACCCTGGCCGGTCTGTCCGCGCGGCGGGAACCCGCCAGTGCACCGAACAATGCCGATCCGCCCGACCACAAGGTGCCCAACAATGTCGTCGACATCGCGCGGCGGCCGCGCCGTGGCAAGCTGATCATCGCCGCAGCGTCGATCGCGGCAGTCGCCGCGGGAGGGATCACGGTCGCGGCGTTGACAGCCGGCTCCGAGCCGGCCACCGATCCACCGCAAGGCACCCTGATTGCCCTGTCACCGGCCGAACGCGCCGCCCTGCTGACCGCGCTCGGCTCACGAACACCGGCCTTCCCCGACGACGCCGGCCGGCGCGGATGCACGCGAGCCCACGGCATCGCCGACGACGTGCCCATCGCCGGATCCGCGCCCGTGCGCCTGCGTGGACGCGACGTCGTCGTCATCCTCGTCACCACCGGCATGACGGGCCGTTTCACCGCCCTGGTCGTCGGCCCGGAGTGCGGTCCCGGCAACCCCGCCACCATCGCCGAAACGACCATCGGCGGGTGACCGCGTCACGGGTCGGGGGATGAGTGCATCCGGCCGCAGGGAACATGACCGCATACGCTTACGTTGTACGAGCCGGAACCGGCGGATAGCCGTCCCGGTGGTAGAAGCCTGGGCAGCACACCGCAGCACGGAGGAATTGATGACCAACACCGACACCGAACACACCAGCGACGCCCCGATCCACGACGTGATAATCGTCGGGTCCGGACCCGCCGGGTACACGGCGGCCGTCTACGCGGCCCGTGCCGAGATGTCGCCGGTGCTGTTCGAGGGCACCCAGTTCGGCGGCGCGCTGATGACCACCACAGAGGTGGAGAACTATCCGGGTTTCCGCGAGGGTATCCAGGGACCCGACCTGATGGACGAGATGCGTGAGCAGGCGCTGCGCTTCGGCGCCGACCTGCGTATGGAAGATGTCGACGCACTCCGGCTCGACGGGCCGGTCAAGGAGGTCGAGGTGGCCGGCGATGTGCATCGCGCCCGCGCCGTCATCCTCGCCATGGGGGCGGCCGCACGCTACCTCGGCGTCCCCGGCGAGCAGGAACTGCTGGGCCGCGGTGTGTCATCCTGCGCCACCTGCGACGGGTTCTTCTTCAAGGATCAGGACATCGCGGTCATCGGCGGCGGCGACTCGGCGATGGAGGAGGCCACCTTCCTCACCAAGTTCGCGCGCAGCGTCACCCTCATCCACCGCCGCGAGGAGTTCCGCTCGTCCAAGATCATGCTCGAACGCGCCCGTGCCAACGAGAAGATCCGCTTCGTCACCAATGCCACCGTCGGCAAGGTGTTGGGCGAGAGCTCCGTCACCGGCCTCGAGCTCATCGACACCGTGACCGGAGCGACCAGCACCCTGGACGTGACCGGCATGTTCGTCGCCATCGGCCACGACCCGCGTAGCGAACTCGTCCGCGGCCAGGTCGACCTCGACGATGAGGGATATGTGCAGGTACAGGGCCGCAGCACCCACACCTCGCTGCCCGGCGTGTTCGCCTGCGGCGACCTCGTCGACCACACCTACCGGCAGGCGATCACCGCTGCCGGCAGTGGTTGCGCGGCCGCCATCGACACCGAACGCTGGCTTGCCGATCAGCACACCTCACTTGAGGACCACACCTCACTCGAGGACACAGCACTCCAGGACACCGATCCGGTGGCCGCTGCCGCCGTCGGCGTCTGAGCCGGATACCCCCGAAACCTCTCATCCCAACCCCAGATCACCCAATCCAGAGGAGGCCCACATGGGCGCCAACACGATCACCGTCACCGACGACACCTTCGCCGCCGAGGTGCTGCAGTCCGACAAACCCGTCCTGGTGGACTTCTGGGCCACCTGGTGCGGCCCGTGCAAAATGGTCGCGCCGGTTCTCGAGGAGATCGCCGGTGATCACGCCGACAAGCTGACCATCGCCAAGCTCGACGTCGACGCCAGCCCGGCTGTCGCACGTGACTTCCAGATCATGTCCATCCCGACGATGATCCTGTTCCAGGACGGCAAACCGACCAAGACCATCGTCGGCGCCAAGGGCAAGGCTGCGCTCCTGCGCGAGCTCGACGGCGTCGTCGGCTCCTGATCGCCGGCTCACCGGACTGCCAGGTCACCGGACTGTTCGCACCGACTCGCCGGTTCTCGGACAGTCCGGTGATTTTCACCCGCTGCTAGAATTGGCGGCGCCGCCACCACCTGGGACAATCTGAGACAATGCAGATCGGCCCAGCGCTCATACACGGGGTGTGAGTTGTGCACGGGGTGGGCCCGGACGGCAGCAAGGAGCGCTCGATGCGGATCTACCGGCGTGGTGACGAGGGCTCGGGCGTTTCCGAAATCAGGTCGATCCTCGCCGGTCGTGGACTTCTCCCCGCAGTCGGATCTGAAGACACAGGCATCTTCGATGATGCATGCGACCATGCGGTGCGCGCTTTCCAGCAGGAACGCGGACTGATAGTCGACGGTGTCGTCGGACCGGCCACCTATCGGGTACTGCGCGAGTCGTCATACAAGTTCGGTGCCCGCGTTCTGTTGTATCGCCTGTCGGCGCCGATGGCCGGCGACGATGTGGCGACCCTGCAATCACAGCTACAAAACCTGGGCTACTACACCGGTCTGGTCGACGGAACGTTCGGTGAGACCACCCACAACGCTTTGTGTCTGTATCAGAGTGAGTACGGCCTGGCTTCCGACGGAATCTGTGGACCGTCGACACTGGTTTCACTCCAGCGTCTCGGCAGCCGTGTCACCGGCGGATCCCCGTATGCGATCCGGCAGGAGGAGCACGTGCGGAGTTCGGGCCCGCAGCTCTCGGGTAAGCGGGTCCTCATCGACCCGGGGTCGGGCGGCACGCATGAGTTCTCCACCGGCGCGATGGCCGATCTCGAGTCACAGATCCTGTGGGACTTGGCTTCCCGCCTCGAACGGCGCATGGCCGCGGCCGGAATGGAGACATACCTCTCCCACGACGGTCATGGCACACCCACCGACGAGGATCGGGCCAAGGTCGCCAATCAGGTGGGTGTCGACCTCACCATTTCTTTGCGGTGCGCCCACTATCCGAATGAACGAGCTCACGGCGTCACCACATTCTATTTCGGCAATTCGCACGGTTCTTTTTCCACCATCGGACGAGAATTAGCGCAGTTCATTCAGCGTGAAATAGTGGCCCGCACCGATCTCATGGACTGCCGTACTCATGAACGCACGTGGGAACTGTTGCGGCTCACCAAGATGCCGGCCGCATTGATCGAGATCGGCTACATCACCAACAGCGCCGATGCGGCGGTACTGAGCGATCCGCAGTCTCGCGACACCATCGCCGAGGCCATTCTCGTGGCCGTCAAACGCGTATATCTACTCGGCGAGAATGATCAACCGACAGGTACTTACACCTTCGCCGATCTCCTCGCGGCCGAGGGAACCAACTACTAACACCGCGTACCCCACCCCACCGGTTGAGGTACGAAGAGCCCCTAGGCGATGAGCCTCGAAACCCCGTAGAACAACACTGTCCCTTTCACCCAATTATCAACCGCGACAACGGAATCCGGTCACCCCCGCGCCGACCTCCGCACCCTGACGCATCGACAGATCGACCGCGGCCTTCATCACCAGCTTCTCCAACGCGCTCTCCACCTCGGCCTTCCAACTGAGGCCTTCGTCGAGCTCAAGTCGCAACCGCGGAAACTTGGGATCGGATGCGACAACGTCAAATCCGTTGTCTTTCAAGAAATCTGCGTCAATAATGCATTCCGCACAGTATTCGCCGACTCCCGGCAACACGGGATCGTTTCTCAAGACGATCGGATCATCTGGCAGCACAGGAGCATCGAGAATCTCCCTGGCGACCTCGGCGATCGTTTCCTCGGTCCACTCGGCGATATCCGACGGAATCGACGTCACGGACGGCGGACGGCGGACCGGCGTCTGTCGGCCTTGTACCGTGCCGGCCTGACCAGCCGTGAACCCGGAGTCCGACAACGCAGATTCGTCGGCAGACCGGACAATGCCGAATGCTTCGATTGCCCGCACACCGCGCCTGATGAGATCGGTGATCACCGAATCCAACAGACCCAGTGCGCTGTCCTCGAATCCCGGTTCGGTACGGATAGCTGTGAGCAGAACCGCGTCGGCACTCACCGGGGAGGTGGGAAAGTGGTGTGACCGTGGCACCCGTCCCGGCGGTGCGTAGAAGGCGGCACCGACGACGTGTCCTGTGGTCGATTCGGTGGCCAGCTGTCCGCACGTGCCCCACTCCAGGAGCAATCCGGAGATCCACGCCTCCTTGTCGAACTCGCTGCGGAATCCCTCGATGGGGGCGGGTGTTGCAGGCTCGACCTCCCAGAAGACACACTGCCGTGAATGCTTGGGTAGGCGCTCGAACATCTCAAGGTCCAGACTTGATACGGTCACTGCCATCGAACAGCACTCTCGTCAGCACCGATGCCCCGGATATCACGAATCTTGGCTATTCCCAGTGTCTTTGGTTTCACCATCAATTCGCCTCCACCCTTCTGCACCCCTCTACGTCACAGTGACGTTTCTATCGTTAACCCTTGAACCCGCTCATACGGACGTCAGAAGGCCACACATACGAAGTCTCCGCCGGTACGAGCGTCATCCCTGATCGATCACTCCCATGATCCTCTCGAGGTCGTCCACTGACCCGAACTCGACGACGATCCGGCCTTTCTTCTTACCCAGGCTAACCGTCACCCGCGTATCCAGCCGATCAGACAGCCGCTCGGCGAGGTCCTGCAAACCCGGCATCTGCATAGGCTTACGGCGCACAGGAGGCGTAGCGGGAGTACCGTCCCGATTGGCGAGCATCACAGCCTCTTCTGTGGCACGAACCGACAATCCCTCGGCGACGATGCGCGCCGCGAGCGCCTCCTGAGCGTCGGCACCGGCCTCCAGCGACAGCAACGCACGCGCATGGCCTGCCGACAGCACGCCGGCGGCCACTCGTCGCTGAACCGGAACCGGCAGTTTAAGGAGCCTGATCATGTTGCTGATCACCGGCCGTGAACGGCCGATCCGACGGGCGAGCTCCTCGTGCGTCACCTCGAACTCTTCGAGAAGCTGCTGATACGCAGCCGCCTCTTCGAGCGGATTGAGCTGTGCTCGGTGGATGTTCTCCAGCAGCGCATCCCGAAGCATGTCGCTATCGGCGGTCTCTCGGACGATCGCCGGGATCAGTTCGAGCCCGGCCACCTTACTCGCCCGCCAGCGACGTTCACCCATCACCAACTGATAGGTGACACCGTCGTCGGTCGGTTCATCCAGCTTGCGGACGACAATTGGCTGCATGAGCCCGAACTCCGTGATGGAGTGCACGAGTTCGGCCATCGCATCCTCGTCGAACACCGATCGCGGCTGATGCGGATTGGGCTGGATCTCCGACGGCCGCAGCTCACGATAGCTTGCAGCGAACGCGTCCGTGGGCGCCGCGTCGTCCACATCTCTCGCCGACGCGCCGACGGACTGGCCCTTCTTGTCGTGCTTGCTCTTGTCGCCCTTTTGGTGCTTGTCGGACTTCGCCTTTCCCTCCGAGGTAGGGGAGGGGGCCTGCTGGTCACCGTTCTCGGACGCCACATCCCTGGATGCGGATTCGGTTGAAGTCGGCTCCGGACCGCGGCCGATGATGACGTCGGCCGCAGCAGTACCCAGACTCGGCCCCTTCGACGCTGTGTCCTCCTCCGGCGGCCCTGTCGGGATCAGAGCCGCGAGCCCTCGGCCAAGTCCGCCTCGCCGGGTCGATGTGTCACGGCTCATCGGTGATCCTCCGCTATCTGGTGTAGGCGAAATCTGGTGTGGTGGGAAAGTGATCGAAACGACGGTGTGACGAGGCATCGCAAACCGTCATCCCGAACTATTCCATGATGCTGCATGGACGGTTCAACAACCGCAGGTATCCCAGGACTGATCAGGTGTGCCGACATGACTACTGCGACAGGTTCGCAACTGATCGTCCCCGACAAGTTCAGCGTGGACCGGTACTTGCGACGGCTCGCTGCGCGAACTCGCGGGAGGCATCGAGATAGCTCATCGAGCCACGTGACCCCGGGTCGTACTCGATGATCGTCATCCCGTACCCGGGTGCCTCGGACACCTTCACACTCCGCGGAATGATCGTGTTGAGAACCTTGCTGCCGAAATGCCGGCGCACCTCCTCGGCGACCTGATCGGCCAGCTTTGTGCGGCCGTCGTACATGGTGAGGAGGATGGTGGATACATGCAGTCGGCGATTGAGGTGCGCCTGCACGAGCTCGATGTTGCGCAGCAACTGGCCCACACCTTCGAGTGCGTAGTACTCACACTGAATCGGGATCAGTACCTCGTCGGCCGCGACCATGGCGTTGACTGTCAGCAAGCCGAGAGATGGCGGGCAATCGATGAACACGTAATCGATCCCGAGTGCGTCGAGCTGGCTACTGTCCAGGGCGCTGCGCAGACGATTCTCGCGAGCAACCAGCGACACAAGTTCTATCTCCGCACCGGCCAAGTCCAGCGTGGCAGGGATGCAGTAGAGATTCTCTTGCGACGGACACTTCTGGGCAGCCTCGGTGAGGGTCGTCTCGCCGAGTAGAAGCTCGTACACCGACTCGATGTTTGCGGCACGGTGGTCGATGCCGAGCGCAGTACTCGCGTTGCCCTGCGGATCGAGATCGACGACCAGCACCCTGATTCCATGCAGAGCGAGTCCGGCGGCCATATTGACCGTCGTCGTCGTCTTACCAACACCACCCTTTTGATTGGCGACCGTGATGACGCGCCGGTGCGGTGGCCTCGGCAGCAGACCGGACGCACCGGGAGTCAGAACGCGACTCGCACGCTCAGCCGCCTTGGCGATCGGTGTGTCGTCGAGGGACTGTCTGGCAAAGCCTTCTCGCGACGTGGTTTCACGTGAAACACCCGGGTCTTGACCGACCACGCTTGGACTCCTTAACCCGATGGGGAATTTGTGCCGAACCCCCGGCACACTCCCTCCATTTTGCGCCCTTGACCGCCGACTTACCAATCCCGCGGCGAGGTGTGCATGAATCGCCGCGCTATCCACAAATCCTGCTGGGCAAACGTGGGGAAAGGGCACCCCTTGTCTCGCTCTTCTCGCAATTCACAGCAGATGCCCGGGCCGACTCTGCGGCCGGAGGAGTTCAAGAAGCACCGGAATGATGTCGCTATCATCTTCAAGCCGGCGCACGATTTCACCGTTTCACGTGAAACCGTGGCGACCGAGGTGAACCTGCCGATCGACCCGGTGACCCCACAATTCACGCCACCCGATTGCACCACCAGACTGGCACACACCGGTCGAAGGTGCCGTGATCGCGACGTCAATTCCTACCGGGATCTTCACTGGTGCGGAGATCCTCGAGCTCGATTACCAAGGGACTACCAAGGACTGCACTGACGTCCCCGCCATGAACCACTCAGAACGACGAACTAGGCCGTCAACCGCTACCAGGCGCCAGTCCGGCCGAGAGCCAATCCTCGGAGTCGTGCGGACAGAACAGCTACTCTGCGGCCCGACCCAGGCTCAAATATCTGTCTGTATGACCACTAGACCCATCTGTCCGTCCCTATGCGCAATGGTCGTCGGATCCGCTGTACAGGCAGCAAGGACGACAACGACCTGCATCACAACGCACCGGCACCGTACGAAGCACGAGGAAGAGACATTCCCTCGACGCTACCTACCCTGACGACGGCACACAGAACACGCGTCACGCATCTGGATCATGCGTCTGGTTCGATTGATCCGGCTGACCGCATTCTGGCTCGGCTCGCTACGGGCCGTTCGACGCGGACGACGTCAGCAGCTCGGTCGGCGAGGCGGGACCGGGGGAGGGGAGTGGTCACGATACCGGTCGTCCTCTGTCCGTTTGACGACAGCGTTCAAGCACTCGGTATCACCGCGGGACCAGGCCGATGTCACGAAGCACAGTTGTCCGGCATCGCAGCCGTGACGCCCATCTTCGTTTCACGTGAAACTTGCGATCAACTCAGCGATGATGGACCGGCAGGTCGGTCGTTGTCCAGACCGGTCATTGCCGCAACGCAAGTGTCCCGACGTAGGCGAGATGTCGGCGGACATATAGGACGGCCCATCGACGGTCACAAGCGCGTTCATGTGTGGTCATGAGGTGGGTCAAGTGGGCCCCGAGTGTGTTCGGCTATTGCCCACTTCGAAGCGGCATGCGAAAAGTCGATCACCCACATCGATGCCGCCGAGCACCGTTCCCGACTACCGCATCCGCACGCATCCACGCCCGCACGACGCCGAAAGCCAGTCCCTGGCACTGGAGGGCGAAGGACCGCACCTGTGGCTAAAGAAGGCCACCACCGACACTGAACGCATGGACCAGAAGACGGCACACTCCACCGACGTGGCCGCCCTACACAACCAATCGACCACAACATGACCAACGTGGACCGTGCGCTGGGATATGCCGCCGTTTCACGGCTGGTCCGCAACCGGCGACCTCGACTCGATCCTGGCCACCAACCACCTCGATGACCCCGCCCACCGCACCACCTCCGAGGAACACTCGACAACGAGGACCAGAAGCCATCAAGACCTTCGACGTCTGGGACCCGGGTGCCTCCTCGATACCGTCCCCACATGCCCGCACTCTGATTCACCCCACCACCGGCAGATTCATGTCCGCCACCGGGCATCCCGACATGATCATCAGCGGGCAGCTTCCATGTCCGCTCCTGGGCAGCTGCAAACGCGAGCAGAGGCAGGATCCGTCGACGACACCCCAGCCAGAACACCCCAGCCAACCGGTCGCGAAGTTGTTCCTTCCGAAAACCACGCAGCGCTAGGGGAGGGGAGGGTGTCTGCCGCGTAGACCGCGAGATTGCGGGTGTACTCCAGATGGAACATCTCGGTCACGACCATCTATCAATGCGCACTCAGCTTGGCGTCGTCATTCGACAGCGTTTCACGTGAAACTATGCAAGACAGGCACAAAGTACCGTGAAACGTCCTACAACGAAGCCACAGCTGAGGGGTGGCACCCGCAACCCTCGCGCGGGATTCGTCGGTCCGTGTTGACGACGCGTGAAAACTGACCCCCTGACGACGGGGTGGCTTCGAGACCTCGTTGCAACACATGCCCCCGGTAGATTCAGGAGTGGTGTTGTCCCGTCGAGTAAAGAAGGGGCCTGGTCGCCGGCCCCAGTCCGTCAAACGCCGCCGGTTCATCGATCTGAGAGAACGAGGCTCGAGCATCAACGCTGCTGCCCGCGAAGTCGAAGTTTCGAGAACCACGAGCAAGAACTGGTCTCGCGGCTACAAGACGTACCGCAACGGGAAGGCTGTCGGCTTCGTCCCGGCACTCGATCGCCTCGCGGTCCGAGCGGTCAGCCCGCAGTACCTGTCACAGGATGAGCAAATCATCATCACCGACCTGAAGCAGGCCGGTCACAGTATCGGGTCGATCGCCCGCGAGCTCGGCCGTGCTCCGTCGACGATCTCCCGCGAAGTACGACGCAACCCCACGCAGGCCCGAGGCCGCACCGGGTACCGGGCGTTCGATGCGCATCGCCAGGCGATCGAGCGGCGCGTCCGTGACTACGATCTGATCGTCGGTCCCAGCCACCGATCGGCCATCGGTACACTCGTCGAACGGCACACACGTACGATCGGACTGATCCACCTGCCCAGCGCCGACAGCAAGACACTACGCCACGCTTTGATCGAGCGGATGGCCGACCTTCCCGCGCACCTACTCCGGTCGATCACCTGGGATCAGGGAACCGAGATGGCGCGGCACCTCGGCATCACCTCTGCCTTCGGCGCCTTGGTCTACTTCTGCGACGCACACTCGCCGTGGCAACGCGGCAGCAATCAGAACACCAACGGGCGCCTGCGTGACTACTTCCCCATGGGGACAGACCTGTCCATCCACAGCAGAGAGCACCTGTCGGCAGTCGACCGAAGATCCTGACCCCAACCCACAACGGTCTCGATCAACAAGCCCACCGAACTCAACCAGACACCCACACCGACCGGCGATCTACCAGCAGCCGCCCAGTCCCACTGCAGCTGACCACACAAACCGACAACACCGACATTGTCAACTACCGGTGGCTTCAAACCTCCTTGACAAATACCGGGTGCTCCCGAACTTCGGCCTGAAGAGTCAGCATCCAATCGATCGTCAGTCGAGAACTTCGATTCGTCAGTCAACCACCCGAATATGCCTTGTCACAGTGACGTTTCTAGCAAGTACTTGCATGAGACCCCCATCCGCACCATTCCTGCCTGTGCCGGCTTACCTAGCACGTCTACGGCGTCGTCGGCGCCCCTAGGTTTCGGTAGCGAGCCTGCCTCATGGCCAAGCGCTGGCGCTCCAACCGTCAGCATGATTGATACGTGTCTCCGGTTGGTACCGCCAGTCTGTTTAGGCTGTTTGGTGGTAGCCGCGTTCTGACTCTTCGATACTGCTACTCCCGAAATTGTTCGGATGTGCGTGCTTGATCGTGACTGGCTTGGCGCATGTCGACTCCGCCGAGGTCGATCCGGCGGGCGGCGGAGGCGCGGCGATCGACGATGGAGTCGACGGTGACTCGGTCGGGAAGTGCGTCTGCCAGTGCGCTGATCCGGCATCAGCCTTCCGTTCTTCATCAGCGCCGGGCACCTCGGCTGACGCCGACGTTGACGACCACAACCCCACCGGTACGAACCTGCCGGAATCCTGGTACCAACCGGTGCGATGCGTCAATGATCGTGATGGGCCCCAATCGTGACAGACCCCAATTGCCGGCGGACCCAATTGCCGGCGGACGACACTCATACCAGCACCTGGCCAGATGGTCGGGCCCGAGGACCGTGCAAGCGGCCGACTGTCCTGCATGACTAACGTGCATTTGGCAGTAGCGTTCTGATAGTCGGGTAGCGGCCGAAGGGACGTAGGTTAGCTGCCGGGAGCTATCCGGTCTTCAGGATCCCGCTACCAGATACGCGTCTACCGCTGTTTCACGTGAAACGACATCCATACCCATCGCAATCCGGTAATCGGTGCACGGCAGCACGATCACGATATTGAGGAGGTACGACGCACACGGTTCCCGGACCGGCCACAATCAGGCGCTTCTGGATCGGTGATCTCGGTCGGCGCAGATGCCGCCAGCGGCAAGTGTGCACACCTACCGCCACGGACTTATCCGGCTCCAGCGCCAATTACGTATGAGCCGAGAGACTCACTGACGTCATCCGTCATCGACGTGACGGCTGTTGCAGTCTTCTGGTGATACCTACACAAACTCTGGACAACCCCGCCCAACATTCCAGTTGCGAGATCAAAGGCCAAGCATATGCGTACACCCCGGTAGGGGAGGGGAGGACAAGACGTAGCCGCATCGGAGCCCCGGTCCGGCTCATACACTTCCCGAACGGCTCCTCGAACGAGGCAATGCACCGCATCAGCGTTGATCACGCGTAGTCGCCGCCCGCTATCTGGCCAAGTCTCAACCTGCCGAATGGACAAACTCGTCAAGACTCTGTGGCATCGACTCGCTGTCGAAGTCCTAGGTCTCCCGGATGGCCGCTGAACCCGACGAGCAGGTCGCCGCGTTCAGGCACCGTCGCATCGATACCGCCAGGCCGTTCGCATTCGCAATCGTCGGCACCTACGCGGTGACGATGAAGGCGGTCGCGATGATCGCTACCGGCATCAACGCTGATGGACACCGCGAGGCCCTGGTCCCGGCTTTCGGCGCGTTCCCAAAGGACGGACGTATGGGCCAGATTTGGTCGAACAACCCAATCGAGCTGCTCAACCACCAGATCCTGCGCCGCACCTACGACTCGGTCGGGATCTTCCCACCCGCGAGACCATCATCGATCTGCTCGGTGCCATCCTCGCGAACAGTCGTTCAGCAGCTTAGGCGCCCCACAACCCCGACAACGGTCCGTAAGACCTGCCGTGTTTCACGTGAAACACGGCAGATAAGATCCCGCCACCACCCATGAGACAGAGCTGCCCAGCATATCGACAAGCAGCTTCTTCTGAAGCATGTCGATCACTCAACGACTCGGAAGTGCCATCGTCACCCGCCTAGCGAAGGACTTTCCCGGTCGGAGTATCAATGCAGGTCCAAGCGCAGTCGGCCTGCGGTGCAAAATGGGCATGACTGCTCTGGCAACGGCTACATCGCCGCCTCGACAGGACCAGACTGTTCACCTTCGTCACCGCCGACACTCACCAAGGAAGAGAACCGACACCTTCTTCGCCGAGTTGGTCGCTCGTAGCCTGGGTGACGTTCGGAAGTTCAGTGGTGACCTCAGAAGACGCCCCGCCGCGCTCATTGAAGCGAACCAGTCCGGTGCCGTGAACCAGTCCGGTGCCGTATGGCAGCGGTACCGCACCCATGACTCCGTGAATCTCAACTCCGCGAATCTCATGAGTGAGTGCTCGAAGAGCCCAATGGCCGGCGGTTAAGGCGACGCTGCACAAACGCACACGACCAACCCACCGCCAGCCGCGGTCCACGAACAATCCAACCGTCTTCTGGAAGACACCGAATTCGAGCCACCCGAAGTCGCCGAACACCGCGGCGATCCCCGCGAAGACATACTCACCTTCACCGCATTGCCCAGTGATGCATGGAGGAGAACCTGGTCCAACAACCCCACCAAACCCCTCAACCGAGGAGGCCAGGCGCCGCACGGTGGGCATCTTCCCCAGCTGCAACACCATCATCCGTTCATCGGCGCGGTATTGACCGAGTACACCCCTGTTGACGACGCGTGAAAACTGACCCCCTGACGACGGGTGAATTTTGACCCCCGTCTGATCAGGAGGATGATTTCAGTGGAACAGTGGGCGGAGATCCGCCGTTTGCATCGCAGTGAGGGTGTGCCGATCAAGGAGATCGCGCGCCGGCTGGGAGTGGCCCGGAACACGGTCCGGGCGGCGTTGGCTGCTGACGAGCCGCCGAAGTATGTGCGGGCGGCGAAGGGGTCGGCTGTGGATGTGTTCGAGCCGTCGATCCGGGCGTTGTTGGCCGAGTATCCGACAATGCCTGCGACGGTGATCGCTGAGCGGATCGGGTGGACCAGGTCACTGACGGTGCTCAAGGACCGGGTCCGGGTGATCCGGCCCGAGTTCCGGGGTGTGGACCCCGCTGATCGGGTGGTCTATGAGCCAGGTGAGTGTTCCAGGTGAGTGTTCACAGTGGGATCTGTGGTTCCCCGACTACCCGATCCCGTTGGGCCTCAACCAGTCTGCGGTGCTGCCGGTGTTGGTGATGACGTTGGCCTAGTCACAGTACCGGCTGGCGATGATGATTCCATCCCGGCTGGCCGGGGACATCCTGGCCGGTATGTGGTTGCTGCTCTCACAGGTCGGTGCGGTCACGAAAAGGCACGAAAGAGGTCGTGTGGGACCGTGAATCAGCGATCGGAGGTAAAGGTAAACCCACTGCTGAAGCGGCAGCGTTCGTGGGAACGCTGGGGACCAGGCTGGAGCTGGCACCACCACGAGACCCCGAGTACCCACCACGAGACCCCGAGTACAAGGGCATGGTCGAACGCAACAACGGGTTCTTCGAAACCTCGTTCCTGCCCGGCCATCGGTTCGAGTCCCCGGCGGACTTCAACACCCAGATCAGCAGTTGGCTCACCGAGCACAGCAACAGACGTAACGCCCGCGCTATCGGCAGGTGCCCGTCCGATCTGCTGGCCGCCGATGTGGCAGCGATGGCCGCGCTACCGACCGTCCCGCCCCGGGTCGGGATTCACGAACGCCGCCGACTGGCCCGGGACTACTGCGTGCCGGTCGCCGGCAACGACTACTCGGTCCACCCGGCAGCGATCGGCCGGTTCGTCGACATCACCGCCACCCTCGACCTCTACGGCGTCACCTTCACCCCCCACAACGTGATCCTTCTCGGACCACCAGGGGTGGGAAAAGCGCACCTGGCAATCGCGCTCGGTATCAAAGCCACCCACAACAGCTACCCGGTCCTGTTCGACACCGCCACCGGCTGGGCCACCCGCCTGACCAAGGCCCACGCCACCGGACGACTGCAACACGAACTCAAACGACTACGCCGCTACCGACTGCTCATCGTCGACGAAATCGGGTACCTACCGTTCGACTCCGACACCGCCAACCTGTTCTTCCAACTCATCGCCAGCCGCTACGAACAAGGATCAATCCTGATCACCTCCAACATGCCCTTCGGCCGCTGGGGCAAAGTGTTCGCCGACGAGATCGTCGCCGCAGCCCTGATCGACCGCCTCGTCCACCACGCCGAAGTCATCACCATCACAGGCGACTCCTACCGCACCAAAAACCGACGCGACCTCGCCAAACACAACCAGTAACAACCACACCGGGGTCAAAATTCAACCGTCGAAAAGGGGCCAGATTTCAGCCGCCGTTGACAGCCCGACGAATAGGGCTGAAGGCCACCAACACGTTGGACTCGAAGTCCTCATCGATACCGACCGACCCTGACCACCGACCTCGACATGCGACCTCGATATGAACCACCAACGGAGGTGGTCACCGATCCGCTGCTACAACTAACACACCTCACCACCGCCACGGAGGATCACGATCCAGCTGCACCGCTACGAGGCAAATGACCGCGCTAGACAGTACGCCGGCGTCACGTGACCAATCTCCATGGATGAGCAGACATCACACGTTTCACGTGAAACACGACCCCATATCTAGCAACGATGTAAAACGATGTAGCTGTGCTCAGCATTACCCCCAAGAGTTCGGTGACGATGTAGTCCGGGTGACCGTGATAGTGGAGCAGCCGTCGCGATCGAACAGGTTGCCAGAGACTTCGGCGTCCACCCGATGACGCCCGGAAATCGATGAGGCCCGCAGCCCTGGCGTGACCCAGCCCTGGCATGACCTTGGCCAAGTCCGCTGATGGCACGTAGCCCTGCTTGGTACGGGTAGTCCGTGTAGTTGGTACCGGTTTTCTACCTAGTTGGTACTGGTGGGTGTTTGGTCGTGTTCTTCTGGCGGCGACGTCGGCATTAGTAGGGGTGTCGGCGCGTCCAACAGAAGGGACGGCGGATGCCGGCCGATTACCGACGCATCTTGGAGCAG
>NZ_JAGQTN010000307.1 GCF_020438995.1 Gordonia sp. (in: high G+C Gram-positive bacteria) | reverse complement strand
TGGCACATCTCACCCACCGCCGACCGTCGATTTCAATGCCGTCGGGATGTGCCACGACCAGCGATCGGCTTGGGAGATGCACCCCGAGGCTCGCCCCGCACCGGGGACATTCCTGACTGACGAATCCTGACAATGCATTGCAGTTCGGGCAAGTCAGTGCGCGCATACGCTCAGCATAGGGTCGATCCGTTCAGCCCGGCACCTGGGCATGACGCGCGGCGGCGTAGACGATCCGCTCACCAGCGCGTCGTCCCCGTCCGCACAGTCAACGCGGGTGATCACGCGGCGCCGATCATGATCATCGGGCCGTTGCCCACCTGATCCGGTCAGTAGTGATAGCGCGACTGCAAGATGATCAGGTCGTCGCCGTCGACGAGGTAGACTATCAGCTTGCTGCGCAACTCATCACGGCAGCCCTCGACGGCGACGGCCCGCTCGAAGCACGGATGGCGGAGCTGTTTCCGTGGATGCTGGCACTCTCTCCGGACGGACGCGCAGCGTGCGCGCGCGCCCTTGTCGACGCCGCCCGGGCGTCGTTCTCCACCGGCCAGCCGCACCTGGCCGTCGCCGAGCTCACTTCCTGGAAAGAGACTGCTGCCGCGATCGCCGCAGGCCTCGGCTCGGAGCCGGTCGAATGGCTGGAGGCAGACGACGCCCTTACCGCCGGGCCAGTCGAGCGGCCCTGATCGTGGCAAGGGAAAGCCTGGTCCCGCGGCCCGCGAAAAGATCCTAGTACGAGATCCGATTCGCCACTGTCGGAGCACAAAAGGGCTGGCGCGATCTGGTGGCGACAGTTCGCAATCCCATGGCCGACACGTGGGACTTCTTGACCACAACGCCGCAGGTCCGCACGTCGACCAACTATCCGCTGCGCGACGAACTCAGCACGATCCGTCGTGGAGACAAAACGTACGAGCGCTGGCAGCACAAGCCGACCCTCAAAGGCACGGCACGGATCTGGTTCTACGTCGATGGCCAGACGGTATATCTCGAGCAGGTACACACGAGTCATCCGAATGAGACGAAGTGACCGAGCTAGAGGCGCCTGATCCGGTCAGCGCAACACCCGGGCATGACGAGCGGCGGTCAGCCAGTCCGGGAACTCCGAGAGCAGCAGGCGGTACAGCTGGTCGTCACTGATCCGGGACACGTCGTCGACGGCGAAGAAGCCTGCGTTGTCGACGACGCGACCGGAGAGTTCGTCCAGGGCGGTCAAGGCGCCGAAGTCGGCTTTCCCGATACCGATGAACTGCCAGAAGATCGGCAGCACCGCGGCCTCGGTGATCAGTTTCTGGATGGCCCGCCTGCCGCGGGCGAAGCCGCCATCGGTGAAGAACAGCACCAACACAGGGTCTTTCGAGTCGCGGCAGTCGGCGATCACCTGCGAAAGGATCGGCAGTTCCTCGTTGCGGCCGCCGAGCAGGTCGTAGTCGATGCCGCCGCGCACACCGCGCAGGTGGACGTAGTCGCGTACCCATTCCTCGGCGCGATCGACGGTGACATCGGGCAGTTTGGCGCACTGCACGGCGTACATGTATGCCTCCAGCGCGCCGTCGTCATCGAGTTGGGTGGCCACCGCGGTCATCCGTTCGACGAGTTCGCCGACGACGCCGTCGCGGTATAGCGCCGACATCGAGAAGGTCTTGTCGATGACCATGACCACACGAGCCCGCACGCCGGAAGTGACCTTCTTCTCCAGCAGCACCTGGTGTACCTGCTTCTTTCGCAGGTCAAGCTTGGCGCGTTTGGTCAGTGAGAGCTTCTCCTCGCCGGGCGCACTGCGGGGTCCGTCGTGGACGACCGGTACCAACGTGGGTTCGTCGTCGACCTGCACACCGTGGCTGCGCACGAGATCGGCGAAGCCGCCTTCCCAGCCGGCGCCGGTATTGCGGATCTTCCACTCGCCGCCACGCCGGTAGATCTCGATCAGCACCGCCGAGGTCTCCACGGACAGCCCTTCGCCAGGAGCGACGACCGTCCGATCATCTTGGGACAGCACAACTTCGACGCGAGCGTCGCCGAGCGTCAGATTCTCGGCCACGACTCCGATGTGCACCCGGCTCGCACCTGCGGGGAGCCGGGCCGGATCCACGACGACGGCACCCGAACCGTCGAGAATCACCGCACCGCTGGGATGTGCGGGCTGATTGAAGAACACGAAATCCGCATCGCAGCCGACCTTCTGGTCGTCCCCCAGGACGAAAGCCAGGACGTCGAGAGGCGCACCTGCCTTGACCTCGACGCGCAGCGGACGTGGCCCGGACAGCGCGGTGTTCTGACCGCGGGACAGAGTGAGATCAGACATGCGAAGTACTCCTCAAGCAAAGGCCGTACGCGGGATGGTAGCCGGTCCCGGCCCTGCGATTGTGGTCAGCGCCGGCTATCAGCTCGCACCCGATCGGTGAGATCGTCCGATATGTAGCGGTGCTCTGGCGAGCACAACACATCACCGAACCTATCGGGATGTGCAGCATGACCTTTCGAGCTATTGCGCGACGGAGGGTCGCGAGAACGACACGTGGACAACGCCGCTGGGCGAGGTCACCGTGTCGATGTCGAAACGGTCCTCAAGTCCTTCCAGTCCGTCCCAGAGCCGTTCGCCGCGACCGAGGAAGATGGGCACGACGG